>JBAQCK010000127.1:0-62358 GCA_049294075.1 Bacteroidales bacterium
CCTATCTGCTGTATGCCACCCAATTTGTAACTTTCTTTCATCTCATTCAATTCTTTCTGTCCTGTTAGTTTTTTACCTTGTCTGCGATTCTGAAAAAGAGCCATGGGCATATCCGCCTGATATAAAGCATGATAAGCTCACTTCTTCCAACCAGTATTTCTCTTTTATTTCTTGTTATACCCCTGATTATTGTCCTTGCAGCCTGTTCGGGAAGTATTCCGTTTGCCTGGCCGGCATCCATTTTTCCGTATTCTTCTCCCTCCTTATTAAGGGCGTGCAATGAGATTCCTGTTCTCACTCTGCCGGGTATTATAACAGATGCTCTTATCCTGTTTGCCTTGTTTTCAAGAAACAGTGTCTCAAAGAAACCGTGAAGCGCTTGTTTTGATGCGGAGTAGGCTGATCGGAGAGGGAAGCCGAACCGGCCGGTTATGCTGCTTGTTGCCAGGATGTGACCTGATTTCCTGTTTATCATGTACGGCAATACAGCCTTGGTAAGGGCCACTGTGCCGAAGTAATTGATTTCAAAAATCTTCCTGTCGAGCCAGACAGGTGTTTCCTCTATTCTCGATCGCTGGCTTATTCCGCCAATGTTAAGCAAGAAATCGATCTGACCGAATGAATCGATCTGATCTTCAACGATTTTAATTATTTCGGAAGTGTCGGAAAGGTCAAAGGGAACACACCTGACAGCATCCGGTCTGGCGCAATTATGCTTCACGCGTTCCAACCCTTCCGAATCATTTGATGACGCAATAACCCTTGCGCCAAGACCTGCAAATTCATATACAAGCGCTTCGCCAATGCCTGAAGATGCCCCTGTGATCCACACCACCTTATTCCTGAAAGCCGACTTCTTATTCATCTTTCAATTCTGATACGAGCGAGTTGAGTTCATCATAGTTTTTCCTGAGGGCCGAAAAATCTTTGTTTTTGTCCCTTAAATATTTCCTGACTCTTAAACCTCCGGTGATTCTTCTGAGCAGCAGATTATAACTCCATGCAAAAAGGCCTGAAAGAGGAATTGCAATAAATATCATTACAGCCAGCCGCCATGGCGAAAATATAAGAAGACACAGGATTAGATATACGGGAAGGAAAATGAAAGCCAGGGCAAATGAAATACCAAAGCGCAACGTACTGTGAAATTGCGGATCATTGGTTTTTTTAATCTGAAGTTCCGGAGGGGCAAAGAATGTCAGAGTAAAAATGTTGCCAAACAACCAGAGCGGGAAGGTTGCCACGAGTCCTGCCATTCCTGCCAGAAGCCAGCCCATCGGATGTTTCTTCTTCTCAAGAAGCTTGTAGGTGACCTTCAGTTTTTCGGCTTGTTCCTTTACACTCAGGCTGAGTGAGCATATCCGCCTGAATTCCTCAGGGCTGGTATTCTTAAGGGAGTTGAGTTTGCTTATAAGATTCCGGTCGCGATACAGTTTCGGGAATTTTATGTCGTCACTGTATTTTCCGTTGATAATGCTTCTCAGTTCGTCGATAGCCTCATAATCATCAACTGATTCTATATGCACCATCAGTTTTTTGATCTCGTCTGAAAGCCTTTCCTTTAGTTTGTTAATCGCTCTTTCCGGAGCTTCCCTGTAAAGCTGATGGTATTCGGATACTTCAATGGGCTTTCCGTAGACCACCGTAAGTACCTGCCTCGCTCTCCGGTAATTTGTGTACTCAATACCGACAGGGATTATTTTGATATTCAGACTGAAGTTTTGAGCTTCCTCGGCCTGGAAGGCAACCCGGCATATTCCCTTTTTAAGCTGGCGAAGCCTCCTGAAACCGGCATGGTCGCCTTCGGGTAGTATTACAAGCCCGTTCTTGTTCCTGATGACATCAATAGTCTTATGGAATATTTCATCATTTGATTTGAGCGCGCTGAAGCCGTCACGAATCCTGTAAACAGGAAGTATTTTAATGAAATACAGAAAAGAGGCAATTGCCTTTTTCCTGAAAATATCGGATCGGGCAAGGAAAATGGGCTGGCCTGAATGTGTAAAAACCACGGCCAGTGCATCCATCAGCGCATTCTGGTGGTTGGGAGCGAAAATCAGATGGTGATCCGGATCAATATTTTCCGAACCGATTGTGATAACTTTCCTGTAATATATATTATTATGCCAGAAGCCCACTGTCTTTTTGAACAGGGCATAACCAGCCGAGTATTCTTCAATATTCTCTTTTCCCATACAATCAGGTAATTGCAAAATCCCGGGAGGATTATGCCTTGTTTTTCAGTAAAGAACAATGCAATTTAGAAAAAATGAACAGGATAAAGCTCAAACGGTGAGTAATTTAATGATGCCAACCGGCAATAATACGTCTTTATACCACCCTGTCAGCCGGAATCACGATCATCAATAAATCTGTCGAGATTTCGCCTTTCCTTTTTGGTGGGCCTTCCGAGTCCTTTTAGTCTGAACCCCGGGAAAGCAGAATGACTGATTTCAAGTTTTATCTTCTCCTGCTCAGGGGTGAGGTCCTCTATGAAATTGCTTACCAGTTTTGCTGAAACCCTGTTTTCAATTGGTTTGATGACACGATAGGTGTATGTAACAGGAGGTTTTCTGATTGTAATTATTTCATTGCCTTCAACGATCCTGGAAGGCTTTACCTGGATATTGTTTATTGTTATTCTTCCCTTTCTGCATTCCTCCGATGCCATGCTTCTCGTTTTATAGAGCCTGACTGACCAGAGGAATTTGTCAACGCGGACACTTGATATTTCAGGTTCAGGGTTCATTTGGTTCCTGATCTTTTTCCCCTTCTTCTTTCGTCTCCTTCAGGGCAGGCAGTTTTGTTGTCCGGTTAAAGGCCGTCATCGTGAGCTCGGTTCCTATTGTACCGAACGACCTGATCATGTCAATCACTATACTGATTCTCCCACTCAGGAATTCTTTTTCCTCCTTGTTCCATTGCCCAAGAACGTAGCTGATCTGGCTCCCTTTGCTGAAATCATTGCCGATACCTATCCTTATGCGTGCATAATCAGTTGTTCCGAGGACCAAATTGATATGAGCAAGTCCGTTATGGCCTCCATCGCTGCCCTTGGGTCTCATTCTGATGCTGCCAAGGGGGAGGGCGAGGTCATCAACTATTACGAGCAGGTTTTCAACAGGGATATTCTCTTTATTAAGCCAGTATCTTACAGCGTTTCCGCTGAGATTCATATAGGTGGATGGCTTAAGAAGGATAAAGGTCCTTCCCCTGTATCTGGTTTCGGCTGTCGATCCATATCTTCTGTCGGAGAAGGTGATCCCCGAATCAGAAGCAAAAGCATCAAGTATGGTAAAGCCTATATTATGACGGGTATCGCTGTACTCATCGCCAATATTACCCAGGCCAACTATCAGATATTTCATGTTGCCTGCCTGTTATTACAAGTTTTATTCTACTTCGATTTTCCTTCCTTCGAATCATCGGCTGGGGCTGCTGCGGCTCCTTCGGCAGCTGCGCCTTCAGGTTTTTCGGCAGCCGTTTCACCCTCAGCGCCTTCCTTGGCGACAACGCGCGAAGTGGCTACTGAAAGAATTGTAGTGATTTTGGGATCAATCAGTTCAATGTTGTCATATTTGAGATCCCCAACCTTAACTGAATGATTGATTTTGACATTGGTGATATCTATCGGGAGCGATTCCGGGATTTCGTTGGCCAGACCTCTTACCTTCAGATGTCTTTTCTTGATCCTGAGTTTACCGCCGGCCTTCACACCGACTGAATCACCTGAAATGCTAATGGGCAGGCTTACTACAATTGGCTTATTATCAAAGATCTCAACAAAATCAACATGGGTTATCTTGTCTGTAACCGGGTGGAACTGTATATCCTGCAACACCACCTTGTATTCCTTGCCGTCAAGGTCGAGCCTGACAAGGTGGGCGTCGGGAGTGTAAACGAGATTCTTGAAGTTGTTTTCATGAGTATGAAAATGTACGTTCTTCTCCTTGCCATAGATCACGCACGGTACGTTTCCTTCTTTCCTTGTGTTTTTTGAGCTTTTCTTTCCAAGTTCGGTCCTGATGGAACCTTTGATATCAATTGTCTTCATTAGAAATAATTTGTGTGCTACTCAGAGCTGCCTTCACGACAGCTCCCCATTACACGTTAGACTTAAGAAATTGGCCTGCAAATATATTACAAAGGATTCAGAATACAAAATTCGTACTTATGGACTGATTAAGGTTTACAGCCTGAATCGTATTTGCCAGGATTTCAGCTATTGACAGCACTTTTATTTTTGAGGATTTATTCTCGAAGGGCACCGAATCCGTTACCACCAGTTCGGTGAGGGGGGAGTCTTCAATTCTCTTGACTGCATTTCCTGAGAGAATGGGATGAGTTGCGAAAGCCCGGATGCTTTTGGCTCCCTTCTCATGGATCTTTTGTGAGGCAAGCGCCAGTGTTCCGGCTGTGTCGACCATATCATCTATTATAACAACATTCCTGCCTTCCACATCTCCGAGAACCGACATCTCCTCAATCACGTTAGGCCTCTTTCTCAGTTTATAGCACAGAACCATCTCGGCCTGCAGGTGCCTGGAATAAGCATTGGCCCTTTTGGAGCCGCCCATATCGGGAGCAGATACGGTAAGATTGCTTAGCTTAAGATTTTCAATGTAGGGAGCAAAAATTGCCGATCCGTAGAGGTGGTCCACCGGCACATTGAAGAAACCCTGTATCTGGTCGGCGTGAAGATCCATGGTGATTATCCTGTCGACGCCGGCTGTCCCCAGCAGGTCGGATGACAGTTTGGCTCCGATCGATACCCTGGGCCTGTCTTTTCTGTCCTGCCTTGCGAAACCATAATACGGTATAACCGCAATTACCTTGTAGGCAGAGGCTCTTTTGGCAGCATCGATCATCAGTAATAGTTCAAAAAGGTTGTCTGCAGGGGGATTGGTCGACTGAACGATGAACACCATGTTGCCCCTGACGGATTCATCGAAACAAGGTTGAAATTCTCCATCGCTGAACTCGGTAACAGAACTCTTTCCGAGCTCAATTCCCAGTTCGGCCGCAATCTTTTCTGCCAGATGCCTTGAAGCTCTGCAGGAAAAAATCTTCATGGGTGCCTTACCGTACATCTACTGTATTTTTGAACGTTTAGTACTGTATTTTTGAGACTACAAAAATATAAATTCACCGCGAGAACCCTACCCGTTTGAGAAATTCTTTATGGTTTCTTCAATGAATGCAAGTATCTCTTCCCTCCCCGCCCTATTCACCGACGAGGAGATGAAGGCGGGAGGAAGGGCTTCCCAGACTTTAAGCAAAGCATCGTCGTGAGCATGTATGGTTTTTTCAAGTGCATTCCGGGAAATCTTGTCTGTTTTGGTAAATACCCTGACAAAGGGAACCTGATTTATTCCCAGGAACTCCATGAAAGCCAGATCTGATTTCTGAGGTTCATGCCTCGAATCCAGAAGCACGAAAAGGCAGGCAAGGGTCTCTCTTTTAAGAATGTACAGCTCAGCTGATTTCACCCATTTTTCTCTCATGCCGGATGATACTTTTGCATAGCCGTAACCTGGCAGATCAACCAGAAACCAGTCTTCGTTTATAAGAAAATGGTTGATCGTCCTTGTTTTTCCCGGATTGCCTGATGTCTTGGCAAGCCTGGTAAACCCGGTAAGCATGTTTATCAGTGATGATTTGCCGACATTGGAACGGCCAATGAAAGCGAATTCAGGCTTCACCGGTTTCGGGCACTGTTCAATTGAAGTACTGCTCCCGATAAATGAAGCTGAATAAATAATCATATTTCTGCCTGTTTTATTTCAGATCGTTGTACGGAAGAGGGATCTTTTCGTATGTAAGGTAATTGTTGCCGAAATCGGTAAGTATGACAGCAATTACTCCAATATGGGTGGGCTGCGGAGTGCCTGACTTTTTCAGTTCGAGCCATGTCTTGCCGTTCACGGCCGGTATCAGCTTGCACACCGTGGTATCAAAGGCTCCGTTAGTGAACTCACCACGGTAGAATTTCACATTCCTTTTCTCATCTGTAATCCCCAGGTTGATCCTTACCTTTCCTGAAGCTGTGTAATTGTCGTCGATTGTATATACTATCCCGGGATAATTCTTCTGCAGTCTTCCGTTCCTGTCGTATTCCTGAAGCTCCGGGGTTCTCAGTCCCTTGTTGAAGTTCAGTTTTGCCCTGACCTCTCCCGAACGATAGTACTGGACCTGAGTCCCGTGAATCGTGTCATGCCTGTATGGTGTTGAACGGAAAACCTGGCCCTCGAGGTAATACTTTCTTGCGGAATCCTCACGAATTCCGTTCTCATACCAGAAGGTCTGATTCAACTGCCCTCCCTTGTAGTAGGTCCTTGTTTCTCCGTTGAGGATGCCATTCTCAAATGTGGATTCCTTCACCAGCACATCGCGGCTGAAGTATTGCTTAATTCCCGTGAAACCGGTATCGGGAACCGAAGTGTTATCATTGACGGCATCAGGAGTGTTTTTTGAAGATCCCCTGCTGCCGCATCCTGCCGCTATCAGCAGAAAAATTAATATTAGAACGGGACTTGAAGCTTTTACCATGATTCTTTGCATTAAGGTTTGTAGTGGTCGTTCTGGTTTATGTATATTTCCAGAAGGCTGGCATCTGGTTCGGGGATAAGCTCGACGTCGGTGATTGAAGCCGGAACAAGAACGGTCTCTCCCCTGGTTACCGTTTCGGATCCGGAATCCCAGCTGATTTTGAACCTGCCGCCGGTGCACAGGTAGACAACGAATGAATCAATCAGGTTGTAATCCCTTTTTGTCCGGGTGTCAAAGCTAATTAAATTGGTGTCGAAATATTTACATCTGACAAGGCTCAATGGTTTATTGACTGTTCCTTCATTCGCGATTTTTCCTGTTCCTGTCTGTGCGAAGTCAATTGCATCGAGGGCAAGGCCGGTGTGAAGCTCCCTGGGTCTTCCTTCACTATCTGTTCTGCCCCAGTCATAAATCCTGTAGGTGATATCGGAAGTCTGCTGAATTTCGGCAAGGACGATGCCGGCTCCGATGGCGTGTATTCTTCCGGCAGGGGTGAAAAAAGTGTCACCGGGTTCAGCAGGTTCCTGATTCAAAAGTTCGCCAATTCTGCCCGAGCTCACAGCGTCGATATAGGATTCGCGTGAAACCTGTTTTGAGAAACCGGTATATATCCGGGCCCCTTTTTCGCTTTGAAGGATGTGCCACAGTTCGGTTTTTCCGTATGCATTATGCCTTTCCCTGGCAAGATCATCGCCCGGATGCACCTGTACCGACAGGTCATCCCTGGCTTCAATAAGCTTTATCAGCAACGGGAATTCATAACCGAACTTTTCATAAACCGATTCCCCTGTAATGTCGCCCATGTAGACCTCAATTATCTCCTCAATGTTGTTCCCTGCAAGGAATCCGTTGCTGACGACCGAGAGATTATCTGAAACAGCAGAGATCTCCCAGCTTTCGCCAATGTTTTTAAGCTTTCCCTGCTTCTTTCCGTAGTTTTCAGCAAGCGAATTTCCTCCCCAGATCTTTTCTTTCAGGATAGGCTCAAATTTCAGAGGATATAATTCCGACATCAGTGCAATTTGTTATTTTTGAGACATCTTATTATTGACAAAAATAGTAATAAATGCTGATAGTAGGTATAGCAGGAGGAACCGGATCGGGAAAAACGACCGTTGTGAAAAAGGTAATGGAAAAGTTATCAAACGAACATGTGGTTGTTATCCCCCAGGATGCTTATTACAAAGACAATGGACATATTCCTCTTGAAGAAAGGCAGAAGGTCAATTTCGACCATCCTGACTCTCTCGAGTTTACCCTTCTGATCGATCACCTGGAAAAGCTCAGGGAAGGACAAACCATTGAGATGCCGATATATTCCTATCTGACTTGCCTGAGGTCGAAGGAGACAATCCCCGTTAAGCCTGCCAGAGTGGTGGTTGTCGAGGGAATAATGATTCTGTGCGACAGCCGGCTGAGGGATATGTTCGATATTAAGGTTTTTGTTGATGCTGATGCCGACGACCGCCTGGGCAGGGTAATACAACGCGACATTGTTGAGCGCGGCCGGTCGGTGATGGCAGTTCTGGAACGTTACCACCAGACGGTTAAACCATCACATCTGCAGTTCATTGAGCCTTCAAAGAGATATGCCGATATTATTATTCCCGGCGGGGGCGACAACCAGGTGGGTATCGGCGTCCTTGTTTCAATTATCGAAAAACATCTTTCGGAGGAATAACCTGCTACCAACAACCAGCAGCCAGCAACCAGTAACAAGCAACCAGCAACTTGAGTTAATATTATGTTATCAAACATTAAACCAGAGGACATACTGTTTCTGGATATCGAGACCATTCCGGCTGCTCCTTCATTTGAAAAGCTTGAAGATCCGTTGAGAGCACACTGGGAAAAGAAATCGAAACATTTCAGAAATGAAGACCAGACTGCAGCTGACGTGTTCGACAGGGCAGGGATCTATGCTGAGTTCGGCAGGATAGTTTGTATCTCCGTCGGGCTGCTTAAAGAAAGGAACCCGTTCTCCTTCAGGCTCAAATCCTTTTTTGGTGACAATGAAAAGGAGCTCCTTACTGAATTTTCAGACATGCTCGGCAAGTTCGACAGGAACCGGGAGGCACTGCTTTGTGCCCATAACGGACGGGAGTTTGATTATCCCTATATAGCCCGGCGAATGATAATAAATGGTATGGTGATCCCCGATATTCTTGATAACGCGGGGAAAAAGCCCTGGGAAGTGAAGCTGCTCGACACTCTCGATCTTTGGAAGTTCGGCGATTATAAAAGCCATACGTCACTTGACCTGCTGGCGGCCATTCTGGGGATCCCTTCTCCCAAGGATGATATCGACGGCAGCATGGTTGCAGGGATATATTATGAAGAAAATGATCTTCCGAGGATTGCCAGATACTGCGAAAAGGATGTTCTGACTGTTGCCCGCGTACTGTTCAGGTTCATGAACCTGCCTGAAATAGAAGAGGACAAGGTTGAATCGGTAACTCTGTTCTGATCAGTTGCCGCCGGTGAGTTCCAGAAAGGATTTTCTGACTGCTTCGGGGTTGTCTGAATGGATCCAGTGCCCGGCACCGGGTATTGTAATGAATTCCGCACCGGGAAACAGTGTCCTGATCTCAGGATAATCTATTTCAGAAATGTAATCTGAATTCTCTCCTTTGAGAAACAGCACCGGGAAACCGCTTATTTCCCTGTAATCCGATTTACCCGGTTTAATACCACGGATAATTTCCCCGAGGTTTCTTTTAAGAACAGGTGCGTTGAGTTTCCAGACGAATGAATCTTCCTGCAGCCTCCTGAGATTCTTCATTATAAATCCCCTGACACCCGGGGAAATGATTTTTTGTGAAAGGATGGCTTCAATATCTTTACGCGACTTAAGCCCTTCAAGGTCGACCGACAGGATGGAATCAAGAATTTCAGATTGGAACGAATAGGCAGCAGAGTATTTTTCACCGGAAGAAACAGGGGAGATGTCGCCAACCAGAAGGCCGTAAAGTTTTTCAGGCCAGCTCATTGCAAAGGCCATTGCTGTTCTTCCTCCCATGCTGTGTCCGGCAAGGAAAAACTTTTCGAGTCCGAGATCCAGGGTCAGCTCGTAAAGATCTTCCTTCATCGATTTGTAATCATGGACCTCGCTGTGAGGTGATTGTCCATGATTTCTCTGATCGGGAAGGTAAACGGTGAATCTGTCGCTGATGCTTTTTGCCAGTGTTACCCAGTTGTCGGATGAACCATAAAGGCCATGAAGGATTATGAGGGGCGGACCGGAACCATATTTCCTGAAGAAAAGCTTCATTGGAATAGTCAGTCGGATAATTGCCTCTTATACATCCGGATGGTGTTCTCCAGTCCAAGGTACAGTGCGTCAGCTATAAGGGCATGGCCGATTGAGACTTCTTCCAGCCATGGGATATTCTGGTGGAAGTATCTGAGATTATCGAGATTCAGGTCGTGGCCGGCGTTGACTCCCAGTTCCGCGTCGCGTGCAATCTGAGCGGCGGCGACGAATGGTCCGATCGCCCCGGGCGCGTTGGTGTTGAAAAGAGTGGCATAGGGTTCAGTGTATAGTTCAACCCTGTCGGTCCCAGTCAGCGCGGCGCCTTCGACATTTGAAGGGCTCGTGTCAACGAAGAGGGAAGTTCTTATCCCCTCCTTTTTAAAAGCAGAGATCACATCCTTCAGGAAAAGCATGTATCTCGGAATATCCCAGCCGGCATTCGAGGTTATGGCATCATGTGCATCCGGCACAAGGGTTACCTGGTCAGGTTTCACAGCCAGGACAAGGTCAATGAATTTATCCGACGGATAGCCTTCCATGTTGAATTCAGTCTTGATTACCGGCCTGATTTCAAGAACATCCCTGTATCTGATGTGTCGTTCGTCGGGGCGTGGATGCACAGTAATTCCATCGGCTCCAAATAGTTCACAGTTTATTGCAGCCGTTTTTACATTCGGGATGTTCCCACCCCGGGCATTTCTGAGGGTGGCTATCTTGTTGATATTAACACTGAGTCTCGTCATAATAAATAAGATGATTATCCGTATGTAATCTTATGCAAAAATACAATACCTCTCTTTTTTTTCTTACTTTAGATGAAATTTATACGGAGAACTGGCAATTATGGTAGCAAAAGATCTGATATCGGAGGTGATACCGGCGTTGAGAACGTCTGATACTGGTCAGACTGCCCTCAACTGGATGGAAATTTTCAGGATATCCCACCTGCCGATAGTAAATAACCTCGATTTCCTCGGTCTTATTTCCGACACCGACATATACGACATGAATCAGCCGGAGGAGCCTATAGGTAACCATTCCCTAACGCTTCTTAAACCTTATGTTACCGCCGAACAGCATCTTTTTGAAGTAATCGGGTTGTCTTCAAGACTTAAGCTCAGCGTTATCCCGGTGCTGGATGATAAATTGCATTACCAGGGATTAATAACCACCTCGGAGCTTGTCAGATATCTTGCAGGTATTTCTTCGATGGATCAGCAGGGTGGCATAATTGTCCTCGACCTCATCGAAAGGGATTATTCCCTCTCCCAGATAGCACAGATTGTTGAGGGCAACAATGTGAAGGTACTTAGCATGTACGTGACTTCACCGCCCGACTCTACAAAGCTGGAAGTGACCATTAAAGTGAATACCAATGACCTGACTTCGGTAATCAGGACCTTTGAAAGGTATAATTATGATGTTAAAACGTGGATCACATCAGACGATTCGATGGACAAATTTTACTCGGAACGCTTCGATCTTCTCATGAAATACATGAATATCTGAATCATGCTTGAAAGAGTTGCCATTTATTGTAAGGAGAACAAGCCCAGAACGGTTGAGGGAGTTAACAGGCTTATAGGGGAATTTTGCAGGAAAGGGATAAAGATCTACCTCCATCAGAATTCAGGCAGGATTGTTTTATGCCGGGAGAGCGAAGCTTTTGAAAGGTTTTCCGATCTGGGCAGCCTGAAGGACCTGCCCGACCTTGTACTAAGCGTTGGCGGCGACGGCACCTTCCTTGAAACCATGCTCAAAGTGAGAGATTACGGCATTCCTATTGCCGGGGTTAACACGGGAAGAATGGGATTTCTGGCCAACATACCGGAGGATGAAATAGGGCATTCAATCGATCTTCTCCATAACGGCGAATACCAGGTGATTGAAAGATCACTCCTTGAGATCAGGAAACCCCGTGATATATTTGATCCGGGTGATTCCACCGCCCTCAATGAGGTTACGATCCAGAAGGCTGATCCGAGCATGATCACCATTCACGTGCATGTTGATGATACCTACCTTAATACTTACTGGGCTGATGGCCTTATTGTATCGACTGCAACAGGTTCAACGGCCTATAACCTGAGTGTCGGAGGACCTATCCTGTCGCCTGAAGATGAGAGCATTATTATCTCTCCGATTTCACCTCACAATCTGACCATCCGGCCTATTGTTATCTCAGGAAAGAGCAGACTCAGGATGATAGTGGAGGGAAGAAGCGCTGATTATGTGGCAACATGTGACTTCAGATCGCACAGACTTCCTTTCAGTGAGGAGATTGTCATATCGCGGTCGGATGAAAAACTGAAAACGGTTATGCTCAAAGGGATCGATTTTTACAGCACATTAAGGAACAGGCTTATGTGGGGCGCCGACAGGAGAAACTAAATTGCCTGTTAAAACACGCTGAATTATTTTAGATTATTATATTTGTATCAGCAATTTAATTCAAACTAAAATGAAACGATCACTTTTCGTCATCGTAATATTTTGCTTTACAGTTCAATTATCAGATGCCCAGCTATGGAAACTGAGAAGATGGGAAGCCCAGCTTGGGATCGGTCCCTCTTTTGCTTTTCCTGATATCGGTGGTTATACTCATGGTGAAAATATACTGGGATTCAAGGATTTGAGCTACCGGCAGACGAGATTTGACATAAACGGGAACTTAAGGTACCGGTTTGGAAGAACTGTGAACCTAAGGGCAAGCATGACCTATGCCATGCTCCACGCGATTGATGAGAGAGGTTCGAATGAAAACAGGGGATATGAAGCTGTTACCAATTTGTTTGAACCTGCTCTTCTGGGCGAGTATTATTTCATAAAAAACAAGTACGAAAGCAGTTACCTTTTTCTGAAAGGGAAAAGCCTGTGGGCATTGCTTTCTTCGCTCGATTTCTATGCTTTTGCAGGGGTGGGAGGGGCCGCTTACTCGGTTAATCCCAATGATGCCCTGTCTCAGAGAGAAATCACCCAACCTGGAAGCACTGACTTCAAGGGCTTTGCACTTGTGATCCCGGCCGGTGTCGGAGCCACCCTGGTATATAATCCCAATCTGAATTTCGGAGTGGAATTCGGAGGCAGATGGGCCAATACCGATTTTATTGACGGGTTTGATCCGCCGGTGGTGTCCAAAGTAAACGACAAGTACTATTTCCTTAATTTTACCGTTACCTATAAGTTGAAAACAAATGCCAAGGGGCTTCCCGCTTTCAGATGATCTTACTCTGAATACGTTTGGATGAAGAAATTAACGGTTATTCTTTTCTTAACGCTGCTGTCATTGTCTGTATCAGCTCAGAGAAGTGCTGATTACGGAATCTTTGGCGGCGTTTCCTCATATCTTGGCGATATAAACACAAACAGGTTGTTCTACAGCCCTCTGCCTGCAGGAGGATTTTTCTACAGATACAACCTTCATCCAAGGCAATCTTTAAGAGCAAACCTGCTAATAGGTGGCCTCAATGGTTATGACTCGGACTTTACCAATGCGTTCCAGTCAGTAAGGGGAAATCAATTTGAAGGATTTGTAGCTGAAGGTGTGATCCAGTTCGAGTTCAACTTCCTTCCTTATTCAACCCAGGGCAAAAAATGGAATTACACTCCTTATATAGCTGCTGGAGCGGGAGCTGCATTCTTCGATACAAATTCGCCCAGTTTAATCGAAGATCCTCTGATTCAGCCTGTACTGCCCTTTTCAATTGGTTTTAAAGTAAATATTGCAAAAAATCTTGGTCTTGAAGTCGAATATGGTTTTCGTAAGACTTTTTATGATAACTTTGACGGCTTAACGGAAAAGATAGATCAGCAACACAAGAACAAGGCATGGCTTCACAACAACGACTGGTACTCTTTTGCAGGTGTGGCGTTTACCTGGAAGATCTACAACAAGTTTGTACGATGTCCTGCCTTTAATGATGTTGATGCACCAAGAAGACGCTGAATCATGTCCCTTTCAGAAGAGATCAATACTGACAGACTGCCCGAACACATAGCAATAATAATGGATGGCAACGGACGATGGGCCAGGAAAAGGGGCATGGACAGGATTTTCGGCCATCATCAGGGGGTTAAGGCATTACGGGAGGTAATCGAGGCTTCATCCGAACTCAAAATAGGTTATCTTACTGTTTATGCTTTCTCAACTGAAAACTGGGGAAGACCCGACGAAGAGGTATCCGCTCTGATGGGAATAATGGTTGAGTCGCTTAACAGCGAGACCGACACGCTACTCAAAAACAACATCAGACTTTCTGTAATAGGCGACACCGACAGGCTTGCCACTGACGTGAGGAACAGGCTGATGGAGACAATCAATCTGACATCCGGCGCCACGGGTCTGAACCTGATTGTTGCCATGAGTTACAGCTCGAGGTGGGAAATGACTGAGGCAGCCAAGAAACTGGCATCTGATATTTCAGCCGGTCGGGTTGATCCGGAATCGGTTACCGAGTTCAACTTCAGCAGCTATATGGCCACCGCCAGTGTTCCCGATCCCGAATTAATGATCAGGACAAGCGGGGAGATGAGGATAAGTAACTTTCTGCTGTGGCAGATGGCCTATACAGAATTATATTTTACAGAAATACTTTGGCCCGATTTTGGTAAGGAGGAACTTTACAAGGCTATTATTGACTTCCAGAAGAGAGAGAGAAGGTTTGGGAAGACTAGTGAGCAACTTTTGGACAAATGACGATATGAAGGTGATTGACAGACTAAAGGGGATATTGCTGACACTAATTGTAATCCTGTGGAGTTCAGCAGCCAGCTCACAGGAACAAGCCGGTGTAATTGATTATTCCACACCCGATGATTACATTATCGGTGGGGTTTCCGTTTCGGGAGTCAGATTCCTCGATACCAATGCACTGATCGGAATATCAGGCCTGAGAATTAACCAGGAAGTGTCTGTGCCCGGTGAGGCAATAACAAACGCCGTCAGGAAACTTTGGCAGCAGGGCCTTTTCTCGGATGTAAGGGTAACCATTGTAAAGAGACAGGCAGATACAATTTATCTGGATATCGCCCTTCAGGAAAGACCCAGGATTTCTTCAATAAGGTATAACGGTCTCAGGACTTCGGAAACTACCGACCTGACCGAAAAGATAAACATGCCGGTTGGTTCCCAGCTTACCACTCACCAGCTGGAGAAAACCCGCAAGATTATCACCGATTTCTTTGTGGAAAAGGGATTTCTGAACACTACGGTGGAATTTATTCAGAAAGACGATCCCGACCAGCCCAATAACGTAATTCTTACTGTCGATGTCGACAAGAAGGAAAAGGTTAAGATTGAAGAAATCACCTTTGTCGGGAATGATAATTTCTCGTCACGGCAGCTGCGCCGGAAGATGAAGAATACGAAAATGAAAAAAATGAATTTTCTGAAGGCTTCAAAATTCATTTCCGGCAAGTATGATGAGGATAAGGACAATTTGTACACCTTTTATAATGATAACGGTTACAAGGATTTTAAGATCCTTGGCGATTCACTCTATCCCATAACCGAAAACCGTGTCGGTCTTGCAATAATGGTTGATGAAGGGAAACAGTACTTTCTCAGGGATATCAAATGGGTAGGTAACAGTGTTTACAAGGCGGAAGACCTTGAAAGGATACTGAATATCGAGAAGGGATCCGTTTACAACATGTCACATCTCGATGACAGGCTTAACGGAGCATCCGGAGCTCAGGATGCCGTGAGCGCTCTCTACCAGGATCAGGGTTACCTTTTCTCAAGGCTCGTTCCGGTCGAAGCAAAGGTCGAAGATGATTCAGTCGATCTGGAGGTCAGGATTTATGAAGGTGATCAGGCCTATCTCAACAATATCATAATAACCGGAAATACAAGAACCAACGAGCATATTGCCAGACGGGAACTCTACACCCTGCCCGGGGAACTTTTCAGCAAGAGCAATATCATGAGGTCGATGAGACAGCTCGGTGTGATCGGTCATTTTGATCCTGAAAAGATAAGCCCGAATGTGGTGCCGGACGCGTCCAACGGAACTGTCGATCTTCATTACAAGCTTGAGGAGAGAGCGAATGATCAGTTTGAAATATCAGGAGGCTGGGGAGCGGGAATGCTTGTAGGATCAGTCGGCGTCCATTTCAATAATTTCTCCATGAGGAATTTCTTCAATCTCAAGGAATGGAAGCCTTATCCTTCGGGCGATGGTCAGTCACTCAGCATCCGGGCCCAGTCGAACGGACGCCTTTATCAGTCCTACAACCTTTCGTTCATGGAGCCATGGCTGGGAGGACACAAGGCAAATTCCTTTTCGGTTTCAGTATACCGGTCTCTGATGACAAACGGACGGAAGAAAAGCGACAGTAATTACCAGTCAATGCTTACGAACGGAGCATCCATAGGCCTTGGGAAAAGACTCGAATGGCCGGATGATTTCTTCTCGCTTTCCGGAGAAATAAATTACCAGAGGTACAGGCTCAACGATTTCACATATTATCACTTCCTGTTTTCAGACGGGGTGTCGAATATGCTTACCTTATCAACAAAGCTTACGAGATATTCAACGGGCCCGAACCTCATCTACCCGACCAACGGATCAACTTTTACTCTCTCCCTGCAGGCAACTCCGCCTTTCTCCCTTATAAGCGGCAGGAACATGGTCGGACTTGAAGACAGGGACAAATACAAATGGATAGAATTTCACAAATGGGTGTTCAAGGCAGATTATTTCCATCCCATCACAACGGATGATAAGCTGGTCCTTAACACAAAGTTCTCCTTCGGCTATCTCGGACATTATAACAAGGATATCGGCCCTTCACCATTTGAAAACTTCTATCTGGGAGGAAGCGGCATGACAGGTTACAGCCTTTACGGACGTGAGATCATCGCCTTAAGGGGTTATACCGACGGTTCGGTCACCCCGACAGATCCCGGGTCAGGATCTCCCACCGGGAACGTTTATTCGAAATTCACGCTTGAACTCAGATACCCTGTTTCACTGAACCAGCAGGCTACAATCTATGGCCTGGCCTTTCTTGAAGCAGGAAAAGCATGGACTGAAATCAGGCAGTATAATCCGTTAAGGATGAACAGGGCTGCAGGTATAGGTGTCAGGGCCAACCTGCCTATGTTCGGACTTCTGGGAGTTGACTGGGGTTATGGATTTGATCCCGTCGACGACCCAGTACAGTTCCCTGACGCCAATAAAGGACAATTTAGTTTCACAATAGGTCAGCAGTTTTAATCATTAATTTTATCAGTTATGAAAAGAATAGGTTTAGTCATGATCCTTACATTCCTGACCGCGGCTTTTGCCACAGCTCAGAAGTATGGATTCGTCGATTCAGATTATATAAGGAAGAATATTCCTTCTTTTAATCAGGCTCAGGAACAACTTGACAATCTTTCCAAACAATGGGAGAAAGAGATTTCCGACGGGTACGCGGTTGTTGATCAGATGTACAAATCTTATCAGAACGATGTGGTGCTTCTTTCACAGGACATGAAGGCGAAGAGGGAAGAGGCGATTGTAAACAAGGAGAGGGAAGTGAAGGACTTGCAGAACAAGTATTTCGGCGTTGAGGGAGAGCTTTTCAAGAAGCGGGAGGAACTTGTTAAACCGATTCAGGATGAAATTCTCAAGGCAATCAAAACAATAGCGGCCGAAGGAAGCTACGCTGCTGTTTTTGACACGGCTGCCGGAGGCAATATTCTCTTCGCCAATCCAAAATTTGACATTAGCGATCAGGTACTTGAGAAATTAGGTTATAAAAATTAATTAGTTATTTTTGCATCATTATTTTATAAAACAAATCAGAATGAAAAGAATTACAGGAATCCTTGCAGTTATATTTATTGCAACTTTTATTGGACAGAACGCTTTTTCCCAGAATTTGAAATTTGGACATATAAATCGTACCGAACTGATTCAGGCCATGCCTGAATACGATTCTGCCCTTGTAACACTTGAAAAGTTGAATACCGATTTAACGAATACGGCTGAATTGCTTCAGGTTGAACTTAATAACAAGTATGAAACCTATCTGAAGGAAAGCAAGAATCTGACCGATCTGGTACGTCAGACCAAGGAAACGGAACTTAATGATTCACAAAGGAGACTTACTGAATTCCAGACAAATGCACAGACCACCATGCAGGAAAAGCAGGTTGAGCTCTTCACTCCGATAACGCAGAAGGCCGATAAGGCAATTAAGGATGTGGGAAAGGAAAACGGTTTCGTTTATATATTTGACACTTCCATTGGCGCCATCACCTACTTCGACGAAGCAAAAAGCACCAACGTTCTGACCCTTGTAAAAACAAAACTTGGGATTAAATAGCCTGAACATGAAATTTAAGTGACCATCTGCGAACCGGCAGGTGGTCATTTTTTTAATACTTTAACCGTGAATGAACGACCAATCGGAATTTTCGATTCGGGAGTCGGAGGACTCACCGTCGCAAATGCCATAAAACAGATCCTGCCTGGAGAAAGCCTGGTTTACTTTGGCGACACCGCTCACCTGCCCTATGGGGACAAATCAGCTGAGGCCATCAGGTACTACTCGGGAAAGATCACTGAATTCCTTCTCGATCACAACGCGAAGGTGATCCTCGTAGCCTGCAATTCGGCCTCCGCTTCGGCATTCGATACATTGAAAAAGGAATTTCAGGACAGGGCCCCGGTGATCGACGTCATCAATCCGGTTGTGGATTACCTTGCTACAAGGAGTTTCAGGAAAGTCGGAGTGATAGGCACAAAAAGAACTATCAGCTCCGGTACCTACGATGCAAAAATCAAGGAAAGAATACCGGGAACCCGGCTGGTGTCAATGGCTACCCCCCTGCTGGTTCCAATGATCGAGGAAGGATTCATTTTCGATGATATCAGCAATGCAATAATCCGCACCTACCTTTCAAACGATGCACTGAAAGGTATAGAGGCGCTTATACTGGGCTGCACTCATTATCCGATAATCAGGAACCAGATAAGCAAATTCTTCAATTTCAATATTGAAGTTGTGGATTCTGCAAGGATAGTCTCGTTGATCCTGAGGGATACCCTGGAAAAGAACAATCTGCTGAATGATTCCGGCCGGGTAAGCGACCGGTTTTTTATATCTGATTATACTCCATCTTTTGAGAAAATAGCAAGGATGTTCTTCGAGGGTGAAATTAACCTGAAGAAGGCCGACATCTGGAGCTGATCTGTTAATTGAAAATCAGGTGTTCGTAATAAGACCTTAGTATAAAGTCGGGTGCCTTCGGTTCATGGAGAGGATACTTGGGCCAACATGATCAAAATCATACTATAATAGCAATATTTAGCTGATTTTTCGTTCTTTAATTAGTTACATTTGTCCGGTCCCGACGGCTAAAAATTCAAAAGAAAGTACTCACTTTTAGTAATTTGCACGACATCATGCGAAAAAAATGCACGGTTATTGAAAAAGAAGATGTAGTTATCAGGTTTTCGGGGGATTCCGGCGATGGAATGCAGCTGACAGGTACATTGTTTTCAGATACTGCTGCCATCTATGGAAACGACCTGACTACTTTTCCCGATTATCCGGCCGAGATCCGGGCGCCCCAGGGAACAGTGGGAGGTGTCTCGGGATATCAGGTTCATCTTGGACATTCTGAAATTTATACCCCCGGCGATTTTGCCGATGTTCTGGTTGCAATGAATCCCGCGGCTGTCCGGGCCAATATCAAATGGACCAAATTCGGAGGAACTATAATAATCGATAAGGACAATTTTACAGAAAAGAATATAGAAAAAGCCGGCTATAAAAGTGATCCTGTTATCGAGGATAACCTTGATCAGTATAATCTGATTGCAGCCCCTATTTCCTCGATGGTTAAGGAGGCCCTCAGGAACCTGAACCTCGATCCGAAAACCATTCTCCGAACCAAAAACATGTTTGCCCTCGGAATGGTTTACTGGCTTTTTGACCGTAAGCTAAAGTACACTGAACAGTTTTTTGAGAAGAAGTTCAGCAAGAAGCCCGAATTAATTGAGGCTAATAAAATTGCCCTTCGTGCCGGCTATTATTATGCCGAGACGATCGAAGCCCTGGCCCCGATAAGGATTAATCCCGCACCTATAGCCAAAGGCAGATACCGCAGCATATCCGGGAATACCGCCACTGCCTGGGGTTTGCTGGCTGCCGCAGAAAAGGCCAGGCTGCAGCTGTATATCGGTTCATATCCCATTACCCCTGCTACCGGAATTCTTGAAGAGCTTGCCGCACGGAAAGACCTGGGAGTAAAAAGTTTTCAGGCGGAAGACGAAATAGCCGGAATCTGCACCGCCCTTGGTGCCAGTTTTGCCGGTATGCTTGCCGTTACTTCCACTTCAGGCCCCGGCCTTGCCCTTAAGTCTGAGGCAATCGGGCTTGCAGTAATGACTGAACTTCCAATCGTGATTGTCGATGTCCAGCGCGGAGGACCATCAACAGGGCTTCCTACAAAAACTGAACAGTCTGATCTTCTTCAGGCGCTCTTTGGCAGAAACGGAGAAAGCCCGGTTGTAGTTCTTGCAGCAAGCACCCCCACCGACTGCTTCCGGTATGCTTTCGAGGCAGCCCGGATTGCCGTGGAGCATATGACTCCTGTAATTCTGCTGACTGACGGATATCTTGCAAACGGAACCGAACCGTGGAAAATACCTTCAATGAAAGATCTTCCCGATATCCATCCTCCTTATGCCTCAGACCAGGATCTACCGTATATTCCTTATAAAAGGGATCCTGAAAAACTGTCAAGATTCTGGGCTATCCCGGGGACACCAAACCTGGAGCACAGAATCGGAGGACTTGAGAAAACAGTAAAGGGAACAGTGTCATACTTGCCTGAAAACCATGAGCTCATGGTTGACTTCAGAGAACAGAAGGTGGCGCGTGTTGCAGCCAAGATACCCGATCTGAAAGTAAGCGGTGAGGAATCAGGCGACCTCCTGGTTGTCGGATGGGGAGGTTCGTACGGCTACCGGGTCATGGCAGTAAATGAACTTCAGGCCGAGGGATACAAAATCAGCAACGTGACTTTCAACTATATCAATCCGCTCCCCGGTAATGTGAGAGATATTTTCAGCAAATTCAAAAAAATTGTAGTGTGTGAGCTTAACCTTGGCCAGTTCGCCAATTATCTCAGGATGAAATACCCCGAGTTCCAGTATGAACAGATAAATAAGGTGCAGGGGCTTCCTTTTACAATTAATGAGATCAAGGAAAAGTGCTTAAAACTTTTGTAAAGCAGAGCTATGAACGAAACTATAACAAACAAGTTGACTCCAAAGGATTTCAAGAGCGATCAGGAGGTACGCTGGTGCCCCGGTTGCGGTGACCACGCGGTTCTCAATGCGGTGCAGAAGGCTCTCTCAGAGCTGGGAATACCAAAGGAGAAATTCGCCTTCATCTCGGGAATCGGCTGTTCATCAAGATTCCCCTATTATATGAATACCTATGGCTTCCACGGGATCCATGGACGCGCTTCTGCAATAGCCACCGGCGTTAAAATTGCAAATCCGGAGCTTTCAGTATGGCAGATAACAGGCGACGGTGATGCACTTGCAATCGGAGGGAATCACTTCATTCATGTTGTCAGGCGAAATCTCGATATCAATATAATTCTGTTTAACAACGAAATATACGGCCTGACCAAGGGCCAGTATTCCCCGACATCCGACAAGGGTCTTGTTACAAAAACATCACCATTCGGAACCATCGAAGAGCCATTTTCAGTCGGTGAACTGGTAATCGGGGCAAAAGGAAAATTCTTTGCCCGGACTGTGGATGCCAACGTTACCCTTTCTACCCGGATTTATATCGAAGCGGCAAGGCACAAGGGAGCTTCAGTTATCGAAGTGCTCCAGAACTGCGTGATATTCAACGACGGTATTCATGAAAAGGTGACAGGAAAGGAAGTCCGCGACGACCGTACTCTTGTACTTAAGCATGGCGAGCCCATGATCTTCGGAAAGGAGAGAGACAAGGGACTTATCCTCGAGGGATTGAAGCTGAAAGTGGTGAAAATAGGAGTGAATGGCATAACGGAAAAGGATATCCTGGTTCACGATGCCACCGAACCAAATCCGGGAATTCAATATATGCTTGCCAACATGAAATATCCCGAATATCCTGTTGCACTCGGCGTTATCAGAGCAGTTCCGGGGCCGACGTATGAAAAAGAACTTGAAGACCAGATAGAACAGGTCAGGAGTAAATCTAAAATCAAGAATATGGACGATCTTCTCAACAGCGGATCGGTCTGGGATGCCTGATGAATCTTCGCCGGTTCCTCACCAGGGATTTCTCATTTAATAAAGCAGCATCCTGCATTTCATTACAGGGATGGCAGAATTTTAGTAATTTTAAATTCTGATCCTTTAATTTTTGTCTGATGGATGCCAATACTCAATTAACACCCGAATTCAGCCGGCTGGTGCATGAACAGAGGGAGCGACTGAAGGAACTCGGATGCATCAATCAGACAACCTATATCCTTAAGGAGAATAAACCGGTCGAGGAAACCCTTCAGCACATTGTTCTCCTTCTTCCCGCAGCATGGCAGTATCCCGAATATACTGTTGCCAGGATATCCTTTATGAACAAGCAGTTCGAGTCGCCTGATTTCCGGGAAACGGAATGGAGAATGGCTCAGAAATTCAGCACGATTGATGAGGAGACCGGGATAATTGAGATCTTCTATACAAAGGAGTTCAGGGAAGAATATGAAGGACCCTTCCTCAAGGAGGAGAGAGATCTTGTTATAAACATTGCCAGCCTTATCAATGGTTATATAAACAGTTACAGGGCCAGGGACATTATCCGGACTGCCGGATCGATCCAAAAGGAGGAAGATGATTACCAGACAGTGTCAAGCAAGAAGCTCCTTCAGAAGTTCCTTGACAGGCATAATGCCGAGAGGGACGTGTTTCACGATCTTCAGCCCTTCAAGGTAAAGGAAATTCTGCTCGTTGCAAACCTGTACGATGCTTATTCCATTGAAGGAGAAGGAAGGTTTGCCGACCACATCCTGGGAGAATACTTTCAGATGAGTATTACTTCAATTCCGAGAGTTACAGGGGTGTCGAGCGAGGAGGAGGCATTCAACAGGCTCAGGGCCCGCCATTACGATCTTGTTATAATCATGATTGGCGTCGACAAGGAGGGTCCGATGGAAATGTGCAGGAAGATAAAGAATAAGTATCCTTACCTGCCGACTTATCTGCTTCTCAACAATTCCTCCGACATGGATTTCGCAAAGAGGCAGAAGGAAAAGGGGGTCCCCTTTGACAATTATTTTGTTTGGACCGGCGAATCAAAGGTGTTCTTTGCCATGGTCTCCCAGCTCGAGGACAAGGTCAATGTCGAAAACGATACACAAAAAGGGCTTACGGGTGTTATTCTTCTTGTAGAGGATTCGGCCGACTACTATTCAAGCTACCTTCCCATGCTTTACAGCCTGGTAATGGACCAGACAAAAAAGCTTATACAGGATGTTTCCACAGATGAGCTTTACAAGGTGTTGAAACTCAGGGCCCGGCCGAAAATATTGCTTGTTTCATCCTGGGAAGCAGCAATAGTTGTTTTCAATAACTACCGGAATAACCTGCTGTGCGTTATTTCAGATATGGCTTTCCCTAAAGACGGGTTAATGAACGATACGGCCGGATATGAACTCATTAGGCTTATTAAATCCTACCTGCCTAATCTGCCAACTGTTCTTCAGTCGGCGGATCCGGAAAACGCCAGATATGCATTTACCCTGAAATCCAACTTCATAAACAAGAATTCCGAAAGCCTGCTCCAGGACCTCAAGTCATTTATAAATTATTACCTGGGATTTGGTCATTTTGTTTACCGTGATAACAGCGGAAGGCAGATTGCAATTGCAAAATCGATGAAGGAGTTCGAGGCCTACCTGGAGACAATCCCCGAAGATTCCCTTGCATATCATGCAGTGAAAAATCATTTCTCTCTTTGGCTTATGGCAAGGGGAGAAGTCAAGATTGCAAAATACATTAATCCGATAAAGGTTACCGATTTTGAGAACCTTAACCAGCTCAGGGAATTCCTTCTCGACATAATCCGTAAGCGGAGGCAGGAGCTGAATAAGGGAAGAGTAATTATTTTCGAGGAATCCGCAATCATTGATGAGACAAACGTAATATCTCTGACTCCTGGTTCACTGGGCGGAAAAGGGAGGGGACTGGCTTTCATCAATACACTGATCTACAGTTTTGAGCTTGGAAGACTGATTCCCGGCATAAATGTCAAGACCCCCATAACGGCAATTATCGGGACGGATGAATTTGATATGTTTATGGAGAGGAACCTTCTGTGGCAGCTGGTAAAGGAGGAGAAGGACTTTGATGCTATACAGAAGGCTTTTCTAGGAGGCAGCCTGAGCTACACCCTCGAAAAAAAGCTGAGAGTATTTGTAAGAAAGGTGACCAGGCCGCTGGCCGTACGGTCATCAAGCCTTTTTGAAGATTCACAGAATCAACCTTTTTCAGGGATATTCGGGACTTATCTGCTGCCAAACAACAATCCCGAACCGGATATAAGGCTTAAGCAGCTCGCGGAAGCAATTAAACTGGTGTTTGCTTCTGTTTATTCCAGAGATGCAAGAGGTTATTTTGAAGCTATTAATTATAAAATAGAGCTTGAAAAAATGGCTGTAGTTATACAGGAGGTTGTAGGGAACCGGTTTGAAGATGCCTTTTATCCGCATATCAGCGGATCGGCTCAATCGTTCAATTTCTATCCTGTTGCCCACATGACTCCCGAAGACGGGTTTGCAGTTGCTGCCCTGGGACTTGGCCAGTACGTGATGGAGGGGAATATGGCCTACAGGTTCTCTCCGGCGTATCCGACATTAGAAATAATATCGCAGAAGGATCTTTACAGGAATTCCCAGCTGTGGTTCTATGCGGTTGATATGTCACTCAGGGAACTGAACCTCCTGGAAGGAGAAAACGCCGGACTGAGAATGCTCGAAGTCAGCGATTCCGAACGCCATGGGACTTTGCAGCACATGGCTTCGGTAATGAATCCTGACAATGATACCATTACGCCGGGACTGGATTCCCCGGGCCCCAGGGTAGTGAATTTTGCCGACGTGCTGAAATATAATTATGTGCCTCTTGCCCAGGCTCTGAAGACGGTGCTCGAAGTTGTTACGGAAGCCTGCGGGACGCCTGTCGAAATAGAATATGCAGTCGATCTTAACAAGGATGAATCGGGGAATGCATCTTTTTATCTTCTCCAGATTAAACCGATGCCGGGAATGGGAGCTGGCTACAGGATCGATCCCGGCTCGATAGTTGAGGAAAAACTGCTGCTTCTTACCCATAAGAGTATGGGAAACGGGCTGGTAAATGATATTGCCGACATAGTCTTCATTGAGCCAGAGAAATTTGATAATAAACTTACAGTCAGTATGGCGGATGAAATAGCAGCTATAAACGAACAGATGGTAAGGGAGAACAGGAAATATATCCTGATTGGTCCCGGCCGGTGGGGAAGCCGCGACAGATTCCTCGGGATCCCCGTTGTCTGGCCGCAGATTTCGGGAGCAAGGGTTATTGTTGAAGTGGCTCTTACTGATTTCCATCCCGATGCCTCGCTTGGTTCTCACTTTTTCCATAACGTGACGTCGATGAATGTCGGATATTTTTCAGTTGACCGCGACTCGCGCCGTGATATCATTAACTGGGACAGAATAAGGGAGGGCCGGCTCATTGGAACAGGACATTTCTACCGGCATGTAAGGTTTGACAAACCTCTGACCGTCAGTATGGATGGTAAAAAGGGAATGGCAGTGATCTCTACTAATTGATAAAATCTCTATCCATGACGATTATTGAAGGCATACTTGATCTGCAGAAATACGATTTCACCGACACCTCGTTCGACCTTCTGATGCAGAAGAGGATTCGCCGGGTACTTATTATATGCAGTAACTATGATAATTATATGCTGGAGGAAGACGGGAGAATTGATGAGCAGATTTTCAATGAGTATGTCTCCCTGAACCTCAAATACCCTCCGACATTCGTCCAGACAGATAACGCTGACGATGCACTGAAGATACTTGAGAATGATAAAATTGACCTGGTCATTTCAATGCTCAGCCTGAGGGGAACTGATGTATTCGCAATGGCAAAAATGATAAAGGCCAGGTTTGAAAGTATCCCTGTCGTGGTGCTTACCTATTTTTCCAGGGAAGTATCCCTCCGACTTGAGGGCGAGGATCTGAGTGCAATTGATTATGTTTTCTGCTGGCTGGGCGATGCCTCGCTGATCCTGGCTATAATCAAGCTTATCGAGGACAAGATGAATGCCGACTTCGATATAGAGAATATAGGAGTTCAGGCAATCATACTGGTTGAGAACTCGATAAGATATATCTCGTCGTACCTTCCCAGTCTTTACAGGATTGTTCTTCAGCAATCGATTGATTTTCAGAGAGAGGCATTGAATGAGCATCAGCGGATGCTCAAAATGCGAGGCCGCCCGAAGATTCTGCTGGCAAATAATTACAATGACGCCCTGGCGCTTTACAAAAGACATAAATACAATGTGCTGGGTTTGATCTCCGACATCAGTTACAAAAAGGATAATGTTGTTGATGAAAATGCCGGAATTGAGCTGTGCAAGGTTGTAATGGCTGATGATGATAAGGTCCCGTTCCTGATTCAGTCATCAAGTCAGGCGCACAAGACAATTGCTGAAGAACTTGGTGCCGGCTTTATCTACAAGTATTCAAAATCGCTGTCACTCGAGCTAAGAAATTTTATTATCCAGAACCTTGCATTCGGTCCATTTGTATTCAAGAATCCCGAAACAATGGAGCCGATTGCAATTGCCACGGACCTGCAAAGTCTTCAGCAGAAGCTGCTTACTATTCCTGATCAGACGCTCGAATATCATGCAACCAGGAACCATTTCTCCAAGTGGCTCAATGCAAGGGCTCTGTTTCCGGTTGCCCAATTGTTCAAATACATCAGGAAGGAAGATTTTGACACCATGGATGAAATGCGGCGCTTCCTGTACGTGGCCATTTCCAGTTTCCGGCTTGGAAAGGGGAGGGGAGTAATAGCCAAATTCGACAAGAGCAGCTATGATGAGTACCAGTTGTTTTCGAGAATCGGTGATGCCTCAATCGGAGGTAAGGCAAGAGGCCTGGCGTTTATAAACAGGCTGATAAAGGAACATAAGCTGTACAGTAAGCTGCCGGGGGTGCTTATCACAATACCCCGGACCGTGGTCCTTAGCACCGATATCTTCGATGAGTTCATGGATCATAATAACCTGTATTCGCTGGCTCTGTCAGACATTCCTGATGAGACGATACTTGAAAGTTTTCTCAAGGCTGAGCTTCCGGCCAGGATTTATCAGGACTTTTTCGCATTCCTGGCGGTATCAAGAAACCATCCAATTGCAGTCAGATCTTCAAGTAAGCTTGAAGACTCACATTATCAGCCTTTCGCGGGAATCTACTCCACCTACATGATTCCCAGGCATCCCGATAACAAGATGATGGTCAAAATGATTTCTGATGCCATAAGGGAGGTATATGCTTCGGTATTCTATAAGGCGAGCAAGGCATATATGACAGCGACAGCCAATGTGATCGATGAGGAAAAAATGGGAATTATCCTTCAGGAGGTCTGCGGTAACCCTCATGGCGATATCTTCTATCCGACCCTTTCAGGTGTGGCCCGTTCAATAAATTATTATCCGATCGGATCGGAAAAGGCTGGTGACGGTATTGCTAACATCGCCTTCGGACTTGGTAAACACATTGTTGAGGGAGGACTGTCTCTGAGGTTTTCACCCAGACATTCTAAGAAGATACTTCAACTTTCTTCAATTGAGACTGCGCTCAGGGATACACAGAAGGATTTCCGTGCCCTGGACCTGAGGACAGACAGATTTGTCCCTTCGACCGACGATGGCGTCAACATTCTTAAACTCGGTGTGAATGATGTAATAAACGATGTTGCGATGAAGTATGTGGCATCCACTTACGATTACAATAATAACATACTTCGCGACGGAATCAGTTTCGCGGGAAAGAGGATTATAACCTTTTCCAATATTTTGCAGCATAAGCTCTTTCCTCTGGCCGAGATACTCAATACCCTTCTCGACCTTGGGGAGAATGAAATGAATAATCCAATTGAAATTGAATTTGCAGCCAACCTTGAAACCCCGCCGGGAGCCCCGAAGGTGTTCAACTTTCTACAGATACGTCCCATTGTTCACACGGATGAAACCTCAGTAGTCAATCTGGCAGGCATTAATACAGAAGATACAGTCATCTGGTCGGAATCAGCCCTGGGGAACGGATTTTTTAAGGGGATAAAAGATATTGTATATGTAAAGCCGGAGTCGTTTAATCCGGCCAGAAACAAGGAGATAGCTTCGGACATTGAAAAGATAAACAATGAGTTTGTAAAACAGGGTGCCGGATATGTGCTTATCGGACCCGGCAGGTGGGGGTCGGCTGACCCCTGGCTCGGCATACCGGTGAGATGGCCTCATATCTCGGCGGCAAGGATCATTGTGGAATCAGGTCTGAAAACATACCGTATCGATCCGAGTCAGGGAACACATTTCTTCCAGAACCTGACATCGTTCAGGGTAGGATATTTTACTATCAACCCTTATATCAACGAGGGATCTTACGATGTCGAATTCCTTAACGGGATAAAAAGCATATACGAGGATGAACACCTCCGGCACATAAGATTTGAAAACCCCCTTGAGATAATGGTCGACGGCAAAACTAACAGGGGAGTGATCATGAAGCCGAATCGGCCGTGACGTCCCTGCTTATTTTCCTTATAAGCCCCTGAAGTACATTACCCGGTCCCACCTCTGTAAAGGATACGGCCCCGTCCGCAATCATGTTCCTGACTGTCTGAGTCCAGAGAACCGGAGATGTAAGCTGGGAAATGAGGCTGGACTTAATCACCTCAGGATCAGTTGAAGGTTTACCTGTGAAATTCTGATATATTGGACACACAGGCTGTTTAAAACCGGTGTTCATGATGGCCTTCTCAAGCTCCAGTCTGGCGGGCTCCATCAGTGGCGAATGGAAAGCTCCTCCCACAGCTAGTTTTACTGCCATTCTGGCCCCAAGTGACTTGAGTATTTCCACAGCTTTTTCTACTCCTTCGATGGTTCCGGAAATCACAATCTGACCGGGACAATTATAGTTTGCCGGAACAACAATTGAATCTATTCCTGCACAAGTGTCTTCTACAATTTTATCGTCGAGACCTATTATTGCAGCCATGGTGGAAGGCGATGCTTCGCATGCTAGCTGCATGGCCGCGGCTCTTTTGGATACAAGCATCAGCCCGTCTTCAAAAGAGAGGGCACCGGATGCAACAAGAGCCGAGAACTCACCAAGCGAGTGGCCTGCAACCATTCCGGGTTTTATCTTTTCAGACTGTGAAGCTGCAAGTATTGTTGAATGCAGAAAAATTGCAGGCTGCGTTACCCTGGTTCGCTTAAGGTCCTCATCAGTACCGCTGAACATAAGATCAGTGATCCTGAAACCCAGAAGCGAGTTTGCTTTTTCAAACAACTCCATGGCAATGGGGGAGCTGTCATACAGGCTTTTACCCATGCCTGGAAACTGAGCTCCCTGACCGGGAAATATATAAGCTTTCATAAAAAGTATTCTTAATGTAGATTCGATCCTATGAGATGAACAAATTCTTCCCTGGTGTTGAGATTGCTGAGGAAAATACCGGTGAAGGCTGACGTGGTGGTAATCGAATGCTGTTTCTGTACACCCCTGATCTGCATGCACATGTGCTGAGCTTCTATCACAACTGCAACTCCCATCGGACTCAGGCAATCCTGAATGGTATCCCGGATCTGAACAGTGAGTCTTTCCTGTACCTGGAGCCGGCGGGCATAGGCTTCAACAACCCTGGCTATCTTGCTTAAACCGGTTATATAGCCATCCGGTATATAGGCAACGTGTGCCTTTCCGAAGAATGGCAGCATATGGTGCTCACACATCGAATACAGCTCAATGTCCTTTACAATGACCATCTGCTTGTAGTCTTCCCTGAATTTGGCAGAGTTGAGAATCTCACAGGGATTCTGACCATATCCCATTGTGAGGAAATTCATAGCCTTGGCTACCCTTACCGGCGTGTTAAGCAGTCCTTCACGGTCAGGATCTTCGCCCAGAAGCTTAAGTATGCTGTGATAATGCGATGCAAGCTCATCTATTGTTTCGGCATCCCACGATTCAGTTTTATTATATCCCTTTGGTGAGAATTTACTTCCGTTGTTAATCTTTTCTATTCTTTTAGCCATAATATTCAATTGTATTGTTTTCGGTTTCACTTATTCTTACACAGTGAAGCTTAGCGCCATACTTTTCGATCGCGGGTTTAAGCTCATCCCAGAAGGCGACTGCCATATTCTCGGTGGTGACAATCTTCCCCTTCATAAAGTTGACTTCAGTATTGAGATTACGATGGTCAACCTTGTCAATAATCTTTTCCTGAATAATCTGCTTGAGAGTCGTCAGGTTAATGAAAAATCCGAGTTCCTCCGAAATCTCCCCCCTCACAGTTACGTTCAGTACATAATTGTGTCCGTGCCAGGCCGGATTAGAACATTTTCCAAAAATCTCCAGATTCTTTTCGTCCGACCATTCCTCCCTGCACATCCTGTGGGCAGCGCAAAAGTTTTCTCTTCGAGTGATGTATATCATAAACAGGCCTTTAAAGCTGCAATAATAACCAATTAAGTTGATCTATTTAGCTATTAAAACAATATATTTATGCAGCATTTTGATACAATTTATTTATCCGGATGATATGCCCCCGCGAATTCTGGTGGTTTCAGCCACACAGGCCGAGTCTGAAATACTGAAGGCCATTAATGGAGTTGATCTTATCCCCCTTGTTACCGGAGTGGGCACTGTGGCTACCGCGTGGACTCTTACAAGGCACTTTTGCGGTGACCAACTGCCCGACCTGGCAGTCAACATCGGCATTGCAGGCAGTTTTAACAATGATATTCAGCCGGGAAATGTAGTTATGCCCGTTTCGGATTGTTTTGCCGATTCCGGTATCGAGGATCGCTCCGGCTTTCTTTCCCTGTCCGAAGCCGGTCTTCAGGATCCTGATGAACTGCCTTTCAGGTCAGCCAAAATAATCGCTGAAAACAGGTTCGTGTCTGCAGCGTCGGAAATCCTGAGGCCGGTCAGTGCCATTACTGTAAACACAGCTACCGGATCGCTGCCGACAATTGCCAGACTGTCTGAAAAGTATCATCCTGATATCGAAACCATGGAGGGTGCAGCATTTTTTTATGTTTGCAGCAGGGAAAGGATTCCTTTCATGGCACTGCGGGCTGTATCCAATATGGTGGAACCCCGCGATCGGGAGAAATGGAAGACAGAAATGGCTCTGGCGAACCTTTCGGTAAAACTTAATGAAGTATTATTATTATTATTTAAATAACAGGATGAAACTGACACTTGGATTTTCACCATGTCCTAATGACACATTCATTTTCGATGCCCTTGTAAATCGAAAGATAGACACCGAAGGACTTGAATTTGATTATTTTCTTGCCGATGTGGAGGAACTTAACAGGAGAGCATTTAATGCACATTCCGATATTACAAAAATAAGCTGCCACGCATATGCATATGCCTCCGGAAATTATCTTATTCTTGATTCCGGAAGCGCCATTGGTTATGGCAGCGGTCCTCTCCTGATAAGCAGGGAGCAAATGCGGAATGAGGATATAAACAAAGCTGTCATTGCCATTCCGGGCAAATACACGACAGCCAATCTTCTGTTCAGCATCGCATGGCCTGATGCACATAATAAAAGGGAATACCTTTTCTCGGAAATTGTGAATACCCTTCTGGAAGGGAAAGCTGACGCCGGACTGATAATCCACGAAACGAGATTCACCTACGCGGAAAAAGGATTTGTAAAGATCGCCGATATGGGGGAATTCTGGGAAAAATTGACGGGATTGCCCGTACCCCTGGGCTTCATTGTGATCAACCGGCGGATTCCCGGTGATATAGCCTTGAAATTCAACAGGGTACTTCACAGAAGCATTGAGTATGCAAGGGAGCATTCATCCCAGCAGCAGGAATTCGTAACCTCCAATGCCCGGGAAATTGAAAATTCGGTAATAAGCCGCCATATTGACCTTTATGTGAATGATTTCACAATGACTCTGGGACCGGTCGGGAGGATAGCAGTATCAGAGCTCTACCATATTGCAGCGGAAAAGGGTGTTATTCCGGAATTGCCGGAGTCTATTTTTCTGTAATGATTTCGGGCGAAATCAGCCCTAAAATGATTATTTTTGATGAATTGACATACAAGGATCTGAATTAACAAACAAAAAGCAAAACCATGGCATTTGAATTACCAAAACTCCCTTATCCGGCTGATGCACTTGTTCCTTTTATAAGTGCCGAAACCATCGAATACCATTATGGTAAGCATCATCAGGCTTATGTTAACAATCTTAACGGTCTGGTTCCCGGAACAGAATTCGCCGATGCAGACCTGGCGACGATTATCCGGACGGCCAATGGTCCCATTTTCAATAATGGCGCCCAGGTATGGAATCATACTTTCTATTTCGAATCATTTTCAAAAACAGGGCTCAGGATGCCCGTTGGCCCACTTGCAGAAGCAATAAAGGAGTCCTTCGGTTCCTTTGAGGGATTCAGGGAACAGTTTGCCAAATCTGCTACCGGACTTTTTGGCTCCGGATGGGCCTGGCTCGTCAGCGAGGAGGAAGGAAAACTCCGGATAGTCCAGGAATCAAACGCAGGAAATCCTCTCAGGAATGGCCTCAAACCTCTCCTTACCTGCGATGTATGGGAACATGCCTATTACATTGATTACAGGAACAGACGCCCCGACTATATCAAATCATTCTGGGAAGTTCTCGACTGGAATATAATTTCCAATCGCTACAGATAGCAGGTATGAAGAAATGTTGTTTTCTTTTTGCTGTCCTGATTCTCTTATCTACTGGAATTCGGGCTCAGCATGGTAAGGTTATTGACCGGATTATCGAAACAGGCACTACAGATAACCGCACAATGCAGCATCTTGATGTGATTTCGAACAGGTTCGGGGGAAGGCTTGTCGGCTCGGATGCCTATGAAAATGCAGCCTTATGGTGCGCTTCGGAATTCCGGAAATGGGGAATGGATGTAATAATGGATGAGGCGGGATCGGTTCCGGTGGGCTTTAACAGGGGACCTTGGTTTGGAAGAATGCTGTCAGATAATGGTATGATACTCCATTTTGCCACGCCTTCCTATACTTCGGGCACCAAAGGGGTTCAACGCGGCCATGTCCTCATGGAACCAAAGAACAAGGACGAGTTTGTAAGGATGAAGGGAGCCCTTAAGGGAGCCTGGGTCCTGATCGGAGGAAAAAATGACGGATGGCCCATCGATTTTTCAGAAAAGGCCGATTCCGTCAGGAAAAGGATAATTGCATGGAACGACTCTGTGGGCGCCATAAACCGTGAAATAACGAGGGAGAACTATTTAAACAGGGATAAACCTCCCAAAGAGACTATTCCCCTGAAAACCGAACCGGCTCTTTTCTACAGGGAAATGCGCGAAGCCGGCATACTAGGGGTAATCCAGTCTTCTGAGGTTCCTATCAGGGCCCTCTACGACAGGAAGAATCTTCCAGGCATGACTTTTGAAAATCTTCCGACTGTTTGTGATATCAAGCTTGATGAAAACCAGTATGCCCTCATCGAGAAAATGGTGGAGGAACGCAGGTATTTCCTGCTTGAGTTCGACATCAGGAACCATTTCAAACCGGGTCCGGTAGTATTCCATAATGTCATCGGAGTGATAAAGGGAACCCGTTATCCCGACGAGTATGTCATGATGGGCGGACACCTGGATGCTTTTGATGTAGCCACGGGAGGCGTTGATGACGGATCGGGAATAACTCCCGCAATGGAAGCTGCCCGGCTGATAATGACCGCTGGCGGAAAACCAAAGCGCACAATACTTGTATGCCTGTGGGCAGCTGAGGAATTCGGCCTGCTCGGTTCAAAACACTGGGTTGAGTCCAATAAGGAAAAGCTTCCGGGGATTTCCAATTATTTCAATCGCGACGGAGGACCAACAGTGGCAAACGGACTTACGGTTCCGGAATCAATGTATGAGGACTTTGAAAAAGTGTGCAAACCACTGAACTCAATAAATCCCGATTTTCCGTTCAGTCTTAAAAAGAATACCAGTCCTCCCAGGCCCAGACCCACCACGGCCGGAGGTTCCGATCATGCATATTTTGCAATGAACGGGGTGCCTGCACTGGCTTTTGAGGCCCCGGATGCCAAAGGCTATAATTTCAATTACCAGGAGATCTGGCATACAGAGAATGATTTGTATACCAAGAGTATACCTGAATACCAGGAACATACCGCTGTTGTAACTGCCGTCGTCGTTTACGGACTTGCCGATCTCGATCATCTGCTCTCCCGCAAGGGATTGTACCAGGATGAGGAGAAGAAATGATTGAATGATTAATTCACTTAACACACCTGAAAATGAATCTGAAGGATCTTGTTTACCGAACCAGGTCGTACAGGCGTTTTGACGAGTCCTGTCAGATAGACAAAAAAGTTCTTGAAGACCTGATTGACCTGGCCCGGATGTCCGCCTCGGCTGCGAACAGGCAGCCCCTTAAATACCTTCTTTACAATACCCCTGAAGATTGCTCCAGAATATTTCCCGGTCTTGCCTGGGCGGGTTATCTGAAGGATTGGGTCGGACCGGCCGAAGGCGAAAGGCCTTCGGCATATATAATAATACTGGGTGACAAGGAAATAACCGAATCTTTTAATGTTGACCACGGGATTGCAGCTCAGAGCATTATGCTCGGCGCCACTGAAGCCGGCCTGGGAGGATGCATTATAGAGTCAGTAAAGAGAGAAGCGCTGAGGAATGAACTTCATATTCCGGGTAATCTGGAAATACTTCTGGTCCTGGCTCTCGGGAGGCCTGTTGAAAAAGTGGTTATAGAAGAAGCAGCCGGCGACGAAATAAAATACTGGAGGGATGGGAATGGCGTTCACCATGTTCCAAAGCGGAGACTTGATGATCTGATAATGAATGCGTAACTTTGTTACGAAATGAAAAAAGGATGGCTTATTATATTGTCATTTCTTTTGCCCCTTACTCCTGGTCTTTGCCAGGTTGGTGAACCCACAGGCGGTTCTTTGGTTTTTAGCGGCATAGTAAGGGATGAATCAACCTGGCTGCCTCTGCCTGAAGCCCAGATCTTCCTTAACAGATCCTTTATAGCAGTGACCGGCGAGGAGGGCACCTTCTCCCTCAGGGTGAACAGGAGAGACACTTTGGAGTTCCGGCTTCTGGGCTATCAGAATGCTTCCTTTCACGTAAGCGACAGCTTATCGGGCCGTGAGTTCATGGTTGGAATCTACATGCAGACTGATACGATTGCAATTGAAGAAGTGGTGATCATCCCAAGGCTGCAGAATCTGAAATACGATATCTATAAACCGCCGCCGGCAACAACTGAAATGCAAAACGCCAGGTATAACATGGCCGTTTCAGCTTATCAGGGAAGAATGGGAATTGGGAAACTTGGAGACCCTGAATCCAACTATGCCATGATCCATCAGAGAAATCTGAGGAACGCATCTGAGAAAGGGACGATTCCATCAGATGCGATGGTTGGACTGAGTCCGTTTATGCTTGTCGGAGTGGCATATCTGCTTATTAACGGACTTCCCCCGAAACCGGAACCAATGAAATCAAACCTGACCCGCGAAGAGCTCGATCAGATTCACAGGAGTTATCTTGAGAAATTGAGAAAAGAATGATCCGGCCGCTATCCTTTTACAAAGATAGCCTTGATAATGTGACTGGCCATTTTTGGATTTTCCTTCAGCCTTCTTGTTGAATAGCCAAACCACTTCTTCCCGAAAGGAACATATACCCTCATCCTGTGTCCTTCATTCACGACGCTCTCACGCAGCTTGGGAGTAACCCCGTAAAGCATCTGGAATTCATACATATCCCTGGGAACATTATACTTTTTTAGCAGTTTGTAAGCTCCGTCAATCAGAGGTTTGTCGTGTGTGGCGATACCGACATAGATACCGTTGGCCAGCATGTATTCGAGATCCTCGAGGTAATGCAGGTTGACTTCCTCATATTTCTTATAGGCAATTTCAGCAGGTTCAATGTAAATGCCCTTACATAGCCTGAAATTCAGGGGCGATTCCTTTGTGTGAAGATCCATTAAACCTTTAACGTCATTCAGGGTTCTTTTCAGATATGCCTGGACAACAAGGCCAACACTCCGTGGAAATTCCGGCTTAAGCCGCCTGTATAAATCGATCTCCATGTCGGTGCATGGTGAGTCCTCCATGTCGATACGGATAAACCCGTTGTACGAGGCAGCTTTTGCAGTAATCTCCCTGATATGCCGGTAGCACACTTCCTTGTCGATAAGAAGCCCGAAGGATGTGGGTTTAAGTGAAAAATTACTGTCAATACCGGCTTTAATGGTGACTTCAATAAGGTCGAGGTACTCTTTTTTGTTCTCTTCGGCCTCTTCAAGCGACGTGATAAATTCTCCAAGAACGTCAAGAGTGACATCAGTCCTGCTTTTCTTGAACTCTTTGGATACCCTTATGGCATCCTCTATTTTTTCCCCTGAAATGTATGCTTTTGAGAATATCCAGATGAACTTTTTTGGAAAATAAGGGAGAATTGCGGCAATTAATTTATTGAACATCTTTTTTAAAGTTAAAGTGTCACAAAAATATAAAATCATTGCTCAGAACAACAACCTGAAATAAAAAATCAAATAAAAACTATACTGAGTCTTAATTTAATGACGTTTGTCACATCGGATTAATGATTTATGACAGTGTGGAAATATTTTAGTTACAATTTAAATAGTTGTAAATATTTATTTTACGTCACTTTATCAAAAAATTGTTTAATAAGGATATCACTTTTACGGCAAATCTCCGTTTATATACTGTTGCGAAAGAGATGAATAGTCAAATAAACCTAATCAGATCGATTTTGCTTAAGAGAATAAAATATTCATTATTAGTATCTTGTGTCATGCTTCTTGATAGTTTTGGCCAGGATCCGACTTTTTCTCAGTTCTACGCGAATCCGCTTTATCTCGCCCCGTCATTCGCGGGCGCAACCGAAGAATACAGGTTTGCCTTTAATTACAGGAATCAGTGGCCGGCCGTCCCGGGGGTTTTTCATACATATAGTATATCATTCGACAAAGCCCTTCTGAATTTCAATTCAGGAATCGGGGTGCTTGCGACTTACGATGTGGCAGGATCAGGGGAACTCAGTACCACGAACATCGGGCTCCTGTATTCCTACGATTTCAGAATCAATGACGACTGGCACATCCGGCCCGGAGTAAACTTTAAATTCACTTACCTGGGGCTCGATATCTACAAGCTTGTCTTTGCCAGCCAGATGACCGGTTCAGGAACGGTACCGTCGGTATATCCGCCACCTTTCAGCAAGGTGGCCGATGTCGATTTTGCCACATCAGCGCTGGTTTATAATGACCGCTTCTGGGGCGGTTTCACTCTTGACCACCTGCTTAATCCGAAACAGTCATTCTACGGTAATGAATCGACCCTCCCGGTTAAACTGAATGTTTTCGGAGGCATCCAGATATTAAGAAAGACGAGATTGCGTCAAACTTATCAGGAAGTATTATCGGTTGCACTTAATTTCCAGAAACAGGCCGACTTTTATCAGACCGATATAGGATTGTATTATTACAGGGATCCGCTTATTTTCGGATTATGGTACAGGGGAATCCCGTTTGTGACTTCCCAGGCAGGAGATGCGGTTATCGGACTGATCGGCATCAAAACCAAACAGCTCCATATCGGATATAGTTACGATTTCACAATCTCAAATCTGATATCTTCAACATCAGGTGCTCACGAGATATCGCTTGTATACGAATTCAATTCATTCTCAATTGGTCAGCGAACAAAGATAAGGGCTATACCATGTCCGGAATTCTAGTTCCGTGAAATCCGGTTCAGCATGTCTTTTTAAAATTAAAGGGTGTTAGGCAGCAAAATAATTTATTTGCTATATTTGCGGCTGATAAACATTAAACCTCACACTTCTTTCGATGAAGAATCTAACCAATGTTCTGCTTGCACTGCTGTTTCTGGCTGTTGCCGCCCTGTTCGTGCTCCACTTTACCGGAAATAAAAATACCTCAAAACACAAAAATGCTGAAGGAACTGCAAGCGCTGTATCCGACGGGATTGCCTTTGTGGATATCGATACCGTGGTGTTCAAATTCAACATGTATTCCGACAGGAGAGAAGAACTGCTGGAGAAACAGAAAAGCGCTGAAGCTGAACTTAATTCCAAGGGAACCCAGTATGAAAGGGGAGTGAAGGATTTTCAGGATAAGGTGAATAAGGGACTTGTAACCAGGGCCACTGCAGCAGAGATGGAACAATCTCTTCTTCAGCAGCAGCAGGAACTGGTCAACCTTCGCGATCAGCTGCAGTCCAACCTTCTTGAGGAAGACCAGGTAATGAACAGGCAGGTACTGGAATACATCACCACCTTTCTTGAAGAACATAAGAATGAGTTCAGGTACCAGTATGTTCTCGGCAAGAGTTTCGGAAGCCCCATACTTTACGGCGATTCGGCAATGGATATCACCCAGCAGGTTGTTGATGGACTGAATGCCAAATATCAGACCGAGAAAAAGAAGTGATCCCATGGGATTTGCCTCTGCGTGGCTTGGACAAAACTCACTTTTCTCCCGGATTATTACAGAGGCGCCAGCTCAAAACACAGGTATTATTGTTGTTGTTCCCGCTTTTGACGAGCCCGGAATAACAAATCTACTAGACTCTTTCGCTGACTGCAGTCAGCCTCCCTGCAGAGCGGAAATCCTGATTGTTGTAAATGCTCCCGACAATGCCGGGGAAGAAAGCCTTTTAAACACACGGAACAGCGTTGTTGCCGTCGAATCCTGGAAAAAGCTTAACCGGGATCTTTTTTTTAATGTTCATGTTATTGACGGGCTGGTGCTTAAATCATCAGGATGGAGTGTCGGTCTTGCCAGAAAGACCGGAATGGATGAAGCTGTCAGACGGTTTGACCTTCTGAACAATCCCGACGGAATTATTCTGAATATCGATGCTGATTGCACGGTTAAAAAAAGCTACTTCGAAGCAGTTTACAGCGAAATGGCCGGCAGGCCCGGCCGGATGGCATGCTCTGTGTACTTTGAGCATCCTGTTTCGGGCGATGACTTTCCGGCGGAGATCTACAGATCTGTAATGCTCTACGAGCTTCATATGCGATATTTCGTTCAGGGCCTTTCCTATGCAGGCTTCCCCTGGGCCCACCATACGGTCGGATCGGCAATTGCAATAAAGGCAATAGCTTACGTCAAGGCAGGAGGGATGAACAAGCGATCGGCCGGGGAAGATTTTTATTTCATACAGAAACTGCTTCCTGCAGGAGGATTCTTTAACCTGACTTCAACCACTGTCTATCCCTCACCGAGAATCTCGACAAGGGTGCCTTTCGGTACGGGTACTGTGATATCACGTCTTACTGAATCACCTGATGCCGGGCTGCTTTCTTATAACCCGGAAGCATTCAGTGAGCTCCGTCTCTTCTTCAGCATGGTTGACGGTTTCTTTTGCGAAAAGACCAGTGCCGGCAACTACAAATTCTCTGAACTGCCTCCCGGCATACGTCATTTCATCAGGTCCGGGGAATGGGAATCGAGGATCACCGAGATAAGGAACAACACTTCGGGAACTGACTCATTCAGAAAAAGATTTTTCAGCTGGTTCAATATGTTCAGGATTGTGAAATACCTGAATTCGGTACACCTCACGTATTTTACCAAAGTGCCTGTGGAAGAAGGTGCAGGTGATCTGCTTAAAATGATGGGAAAAGATAATCCTGCAGGCCTGAACGACCTGCTCAATTGTTTCAGACAACTTGACCTTAACGGCTAATTTGTTTCCCTTGTGATCCGGCGGTCTTCCTGAGGTGATAATATTATGTAGAGATCCTCATCCGGCTTTTTCATCCTGTACTGCTCCCTGGCAAACTTCTCAAGGTTCCTGTCGCTTGTTTTCAGCTCATGAAGCTTCCTCTTATCCTCTTCGATACGCTGAACATAATACTCCTTCTCAGCCTTGAGCTTCTTGAGGTTTCGCATCTCCTTCCATCTCGATATCAGATTGTTTGAATCGAGCAATAAAATCCAGACAGTGAAAATGATCAGAGTGAGGAGATACTTGTTCCTCAGAACGGGTGGAATTTTTTCGATGAACTTGAAGCGTTGCATCATGATACAAACCTACAACTTTTTTTTTTAACCGCCGCTCATAAGATATAACATCTGTACATTGTCGCCGTCATGAATCAGAGTCGATTTGTATTTGTCGCGGGGAATGAGCTCTCCATTGATCTTTACGATCCTCATCCTGAAGGTAAACTTTCTGATCTCAAGCATGCTGCTTACCGTCATTGAATCCGCCTCAAATTCCTCTTCCCTGTTATTCAGCAGTATCTTCATTCCCGGTGCAGCTTCTGGTTCATTTTCATTAGCAATTCGACAACAGTATTGGCCTGCATACCGGCCACAATGGCTACCCTCGGAGCAAGCGGAGGGAGATCATCCGTAACTTCCGAGGTTTCATCCCCGCACACGTAAAGTTTTTCATCAATTTTTCTGCATTTCAGAATTTCATTGTTCCCCCAGCCTGCAATTCCTGAACCGGCTACAAGAGGAATTACCTTCAGGGCAGTCTGCACGGTTTCAATAAACATCTCCTTCATCTCGCTGCTGTCGAGGGCTTCGACAATCACGTCACATCCGCTGAAAATCTGCAAGATGTTTTTCCTGTCAAGCCGGAGACTGTGAATTATTGCATAGGTTTCAGGCCTGATCCGGTACAGATTTTCCTTCAGCGCTTCGGTCTTCATCATCCCTTCCTGCCCTGTAAAATAAAACTGCCTCGACAGATTCGATTTCTCCACTCTGTCATAATCTGCTATAACCAGTGTTCCCACACCGCTTCTGGCAAGCAAGGCTGCACAATTCGATCCCAGACCGCCGGCTCCGGCAATTCCCACCCTGAATTTTTTCAGGTGGCCTTCTATATCTGACAGATTCATCAGCTGATTTTTGAAGATTCTGACTACACAAATATAAATGGTTTACACTGAAGATTTTTCTAAAATCCTCCGCCAAGCCATTATAATGATCATTATCATTCTACAGGAGTTTTTTATAGAGTAAATTTGGTCATAAATAATAATTTGCGCCGGTAATCAATATAAAAGCTATGGATTTACAACAAATTAAAGCAAAGCATTCCCTTCTTAAACGATGGGAATATAAATGGACCCCTCTGGATAAAGGCTATACCGACAAAATTCTGTATGTAAATGTGGGTGATACTAATATCAGGGAAAAGGATGTTCCACCCGTGATGAAGGAAAAATTCATCGGGGGCAAGGGATACGGACTTCGCCTTCTCTGGGATGCTACCTTACCAGATACAAAATGGGATGATCCTGAGAATGAGATAATAATTTCCTCCGGACCTATCGGAGGAATAACCCAGTACTCCGGTACAGGCAAGTCGCTTGTCGTAAGCATTTCCCCTCAGACCGATTCAGTCATGGACAGCAATGTGGGAGGTTTTTTCGGACCGTTTCTGAAGTTCTCGGGATTTGATGCCATTGAAATTCAGGGCAAGGCTCAGAATGATGTTGTAGTGTTTATTGACGGGGTTAACCATTTTGTAGAGATCTTCGAAGCTCCTTATGAGGCATCCGACAGCCATGTACTGGCTGAACAGCTTACTGAGATCTTCGCGGCTGATGAAAGTGAAAAAAGGAATATTGGTGTCGTATCGTCAGGGTCGGCTGCCGAACACTCCCTTATCGGGATGCTTAACTTCAGCTTCTATGATGCCCGAAGGAAGAAAGTCAGGATGAAACAGGCCGGAAGGGGGGGAATTGGAACAGTATTCCGTAACAAAAGGATTAAGGCACTGGTTTGCAAGGTCCCCGGGGTTAAGGGAAACCTTAACAATGTAGTCGATCTCGAGGCTATCATGGAAAGAGGCAGGCGTTTCAACAGGGAAATCAGAGAACTTGACGACAAGCAGTGCCAGATGCGGCAGGTGGGTACTGCTCATCTGGTTGAAATAATGAACGACCATGACCTTCTTCCTGTTCATAATTATAAGTTCGGAAGCCACCCTGAAGCCTATAAAATCGATTCAACGGTGTGGAAGTCATATTTCACCCAGAATGTTCCCGATGGTTGCTGGCTTGGTTGCAATATGTCGTGCAGCAAGGGTGTCGATAACTATGAAGTTCAGACAGGGCCATATAAAGGCCATCTGGTCATAGTTGACGGACCGGAATATGAAAATGCTGCAGGTCTGGGGTCAAACTGCGGAATATTTGATCCGGGATACGTCATCGAAACCAACTTCTACTGCGATACTTACGGTATCTGCACGATAACCTGGAGCACCCTGTCGGCTTTTGTCATGGAATGTTACGAGAACGGGATCCTGAATAAGGAAAGAACCGGCGGACTCGAACTTAATTTCGGAAATTCAGCGGCCGCACTGGAGATGCTTCACCAGCTTGCAAAGGGCGAAGGATTTGGAAAAATCGCAGGCATGGGAGTCCGCAAAATGAAGGAACTGTTCACTGCCAACGGCTGGGGTGAGGCCTCTTTCCTGAAGGATATCGCAATGGAAAACAAGGGGCTTGAATATTCACAATATATGCCAAAGGAATCACTTGCACAGCAGGGAGGATTTGCCATGACCAACAAGGGACCCCAGCACGATGAGGCCTGGCTTATTTTCATGGATATGGTTAATAACCAGATACCCACTTTCGAAAATAAGGCCGAGGCATTGCACTATTTCCCGATGTTCAGAACCTGGTTCGGACTGGTAGGCCTTTGCAAGCTTCCCTGGAATGATGTTGAGCCGGAGAATAACGCTCTGACAGGCGAACCAGCAAAGGTGCCGGAGCATGTCGACAATTATGTGACCATTTACAAAGCTGTCACAGGAAGGGAATTCAGCAAGGAAAGGCTTATTGAGGACTCGGAAAGGGTATATAACTTCCAGCGGGTGTTCAACCTGAGGAGAGGTTACGGGACCCGCGGGTTCGACGCACAGCCTTACCGCGCAGCAGGCCCGGTTACTGTTGAGGAATATGAATCGAGAGCTGAAAGATATGACAAACAGCTAAAGGAAAATGTGGGAGCAGACCCCGAAGGAAAGACGACTCAGGAAAAGATGAAACTTCTCAGGCAATACAGGGAAGCCAGGTACGAGAGCCTTCTCGATGCTGTTTACAAACGCCGCGGGTGGAACAACAACGGAGTGCCAACTATCGGATTCCTCAAAAAAATCGGAATGGATTTACCTGAGGTGATTGAAGTCGTCAGTGATTACCAGTAGATTCCATTGATGTTATTCTGCCGGTTTTCCGTAATTTTGTCTCCTGATGATAAAACGCCTCTTCTTTTTGCTTACACTGTTTTTTGCTGCATTGCCCGGCTGCAGGAACAGCATCGCTGACAGGGGGAAAGAGATCATTATCTTTCATGCTGGCAGCCTGTCGGTGCCTTTTAAACAACTGGCCGATGAATACAGAAAGCTTAATCCTGAGGTAAAGATACTTATGGAACCGGCAGGAAGCCTTGTCTGTGCGCGCAAGATTACAGAACTCGGGAAACCGTGCGACATCATTGCATCAGCAGATTACATGGTGATTGACGAACTTATTATACCGGAATACGCCTCCTGGAGCATCAAATTCGCCACCAATGAGATTGTAATTGCATTCCACGAAGAATCGAGGTATTCATCTGAAATCGACTCGTCAAACTGGATGGATATTCTTCTCAGGGATGATGTTGTCTATTCCAGGTCGGACCCTGATTCAGATCCCTGCGGTTACAGAAGCGTCATGACTTTCAAGCTTGCAGAAAAGTACTACGGTGTGCCCGGACTGGAAAAAAGGCTGACTGAAAAGGACAGGAATTTTATCCGTCCCAAGGAGGTGGATCTGATTGCTCTGGTGGAAGCAGGAGCTGCTGATTATATGTTCCAGTATAAATCAGTTGCCAGCCAGCATAACCTGAAATATATTGAACTGCCCGACATGATAAATCTGAGCAATCCGCTTATGAACGGACAGTATAATGCCGTGTCGGTCGATGTGGCCGGCAAAACACCCTGCAGTAAAATGACAGTCAGGGGTGATTATATCAATTACAGTCTGGCAGTTCTCAATGATGCCCCAAACAGTGAGAGAGCCGTGGACTTTGTTTCGTTCATGCTGAGTCCTGAAGGTGTCGAAATTTTCAGGAAAAACGGACAGGACCCTTTAGCGCCTCCTGAAACCGAACAGCCTGATATGATCCCGTCCGGTCTTAAGAAGTACCTTGGTGATGGGATTCAGTAGCGAGCGACCGGTCAGAGGCAATCTCTTCAGCCTGATAATGCTGATTCTGTCATCTCTTGTCCTGCTGTTTATCCTGGCCCCCCTTGCAGGGATTTTTTTTGAAACAAGCGGATCTGAAATACTTGAAACAGCAAATGACAGGGAGGTAAGGGATAGTATCTGGCTTACACTCCTCGTGTCTTTTTCCGCAACCTTCCTGTTTGCTTTTGCTGGTATACCCCTGGCCTGGATCCTTGCCCGTAAGGAGTTCCCGCTGAAGGGAGTGGTGCAGGGACTTATTGATTTGCCAGTTGTCATCCCGCACACTGCTGCCGGAATAGCAGTGCTTGGATTCATTTCAAGGGACGGATTTCTTGGAGGCATTGCCGATTCTGCAGGACTATCTCTGATTAATAATCCGGCAGGAATTGCGCTTGCAATGGCCTTTGTAAGCATTCCCTTCCTTATTAATTCAGCCAGGGATGGCTTTGCCTCTGTGCCGGTAAGGCTTGAAAAAGCTGCTTTGACACTCGGGGCATCTCATACAAGGGTCTTCTTCACAATCTCGCTTCCCCTGGCGTGGAAAAGCATAATGACAGGATTCGTAATGATGTTTGCCCGGGGTATGAGCGAGTTTGGGGCTGTCGTAATTGTTGCATATCATCCGATGACCGCCCCTGTCCTTATTTATGAAAGATTTAATTCTTTCGGACTTGATTATGCACGACCTGTATCCGCCCTGTTTATTATTGTTGCATTGGCCGTTTTCATTCTTCTCAGGCTTATATCATTGAAAAAGAAGGAATCTAATATCACTCCGGATGCTGAAACTTGAAAATACAAGCAAGAAGTTCGGCGCCTTTGCCCTCTCGGGAATCAGCATTGAAGTTCCTGACGGTGAGTATTTTGTCCTTCTCGGCCGGTCGGGATCCGGAAAAACCTGCCTGCTTGAACTTATTGCCGGACTGAACACCCCTGATTCCGGGACTGTTTGGATTGACGGACAGGACATGACAAACCGAAAGATACAGGACCGCCCTGTTGGTCTGGTTTTTCAGGATTTTGCCATCTTTCCCAACATGACAGTCTTTGGAAATATTGCTTATCCTCTCCGCTCCCGAAGGATGAAAAAAGAGGAAATCGCCGGAAAGGTCAAATCCATTGCAGCCGAAATGGGTATCTCAACCCTTCTCAGCCGCTATCCGCAATTCCTGTCATCAGGTGAGCTCCAGAGGGTAGCCCTTGCCAGGACACTGGTCCTTTCTCCCAGGCTGCTTCTTCTTGATGAACCGATGTCGTCGGTTGATGCAAGTTTAAAGGACGATATCAGGAAAGTGCTTCGCCGTATAAACAGGAGCGGACTCACTGTAATTCATGTCACTCACGATTATCGTGAGGCATTAAGCCTGGCCGGCAGGGTGGGAGTGATCCATGCCGGAAGGATAGTCCAGGAAGGTACTCCGGAATCTGTTTTCGGCAGGCCCGCCAGCAGATTTGTTGCCAGGTATGCCGGAATTAAAAACTTTTATAATGTCAGGCTCAGAAATGACGGAGAAGAGAGGATCGCGGTCGGTGACGGGAACATGATTTTCAGCGTGGCTGGAACTGACTCTTCATGCGAAGGCCTGATGATGGTTAGAAGCGAGAGTATTTCAATAAGTGACAATGAGCCGCCTCCGGGTACGGATAACTGTTTCAGGGGAGTGATCCGGGAGATATTCCCTTCTGAATATGGTATGGAGATCACCGTCGATGCCGGAATGCTTTTTGTTGCTGCCCTTACTGTCAATGATTTCAGGAAACTGAATGGAAGAGAAGCTGAACGGGTATGGATTTCCTTTCCCAAAGAATCGGCAGTTGTCATCGACGGGAGTAATGATAAGGAGTTAAACATTAATAATCATTCGTAAACAGATAATATGGAGATGATCCCTTTCTCACAGGCTGTTGATATCGTAATGGAATCAGATATAATAATGATGAAATCTGAAAGGATCTCCTTTACAGAATCACTTAACAGGGTTCTGGCAGGGGATATTATCAGCGATATGGACATGCCTCCGTTCAACAAATCTTCGGTCGATGGCTTTGCATGCAGGAAAGAGGATATCGGAGAAGAGCTTGAGGTACTCGAAACTGTTCCGGCCGGAGTATGGCCTTCAAAAAATATTACCAAAGGCTGCTGCTCAAGAGTCATGACCGGCGCCCCGGTGCCCGCGGGCGCCGACTGCATGATAATGGTTGAGGATACTGAAATCCTGGCATCGGGAAGGATAAGGTTCACCGGCACTCTGAAAAAGGACAATATTGCCTTAAAGGGTGAAGACATCAGAAAAGGAGATGTTGTAATCAGAGCCGGCAAACTGATCCGGCCCCAGCATATTGCCACAATGGCAGCAGTTGGTCATGTTTCACCTCTGGTAAGCATTATGCCCGCTGTGGCGGTCATCAGCTCAGGAAGCGAGCTTGTCGAACCCGGAATTGTCCCCGGTTTATCCCAGATCAGGAACAGTAATTCCAGCCAGCTTCTGGCCCAGATTGAACAAGCCGGCGCAAAAGGGAATTACTATGGGATCGCCGGTGATGACGAGGACATAACTTACAGTATTGTCAGGCAGGCAATTGCCGAAAATGACCTTGTTATTATAACCGGAGGTGTTTCAATGGGTGATTTCGACTTTGTTCCTTCAGTTCTTGAAAGGGCCGGTGTCAGAATTCTTTTCAGCAGTGTGGCTGTTCAGCCCGGGAAACCCACTACCTTCGGGCTTCATCCGGAGGCAGCTGTTTTTGGCCTTCCGGGAAATCCCGTATCTTCGTTCATTCAGTTTGAAATGCTGGTTAAACCATTATTGTTCAGAATGATGAACTGCGACTGGAAACCCTTGACTTTGAAACTGCCCATGGCCATGACGTATGCGAGGAGATCAGCCGACAGGATGGCTCTGATTCCTGTTAAATTAACCGGCGACGGAACCGTGCTGGCTGTTGAGTACCATGGTTCGGCCCATATTACTGCAATGAACGAAACGGATGGGATAATTTCCATGCCTGCCGGAGTTAAAATATTTGAGAAAGGGGAAATTGTCAGTGTTAGACAGATTTAACAGGCATATTAACTATCTGCGGATCTCGGTGACCGACCGCTGCAATCTGAGATGCCGGTATTGCATGCCCGGTGAAGGAATTAAGCTTCTAAGGCATGAGGACATACTTACTTTCGATGAGATAGCCGGTTTTGCAAGGCTCTCAGTGGAAAAGGGAATTGATAAGGTGAGAATCACCGGAGGTGAACCACTGGTCAGAAAGGGCATTGTGGCTCTTGTCGGCATGATCGCTGAGATACCGGGAATTACCGATCTGTCGATGACGACCAACGGGACACTGCTTGAAAATTATGCTGCTGATCTGAAAAAGGCGGGACTGCAGCGGGTAAATATAAGCCTCGATACGGTTAATCCCGGAAAATATGCATGGATTACCCGTAAAGGCAATCTGAATGATGTGTTCAGGGGAATTGAAGCTGCCCGGAAAGCAGGACTGAATCCGGTCAAGATCAACTGCGTCAGAGGTACGTCGGGTTCACAGGAAGATGCAGCCGGTGTGGGCGAATTTTGCAGAAATAATGGCCTTGAGGTAAGGTATATTGAAGAAATGGATCTTGAAAAGGGGAGATTCTCAAAAGTGCATGGAGGGACCGGCGGACTATGTGCCGAATGCAACAGGCTGAGACTTACCTCAAACGGCAAACTTAAACCCTGCCTGTTCAATGGCATGGAGTTTGATATCAGGACACTTGGTTACGAAGAAGCCCTGAGGCTGGCAGTGGAGAACAAGCCTGAAAAAGGAACGACAAATTCAAGAAACTCATTTTTTAATATTGGAGGATAAAAACATGGAAAGATTTTCTCATACTGACGAAACAGGGAAAGCATCAATGGTTGACGTCGGATCAAAGGAAATCCAGCACCGCAGCGCAAAAGCTTCAGGCCACATTAAACTGTCGGCTGATACCCTTAAGCTTATAAACGATGACATGCTTAAAAAAGGTAATGTGCTGACCGTGGCCCAGATCGCGGGCATAAATGCAGCAAAGGCAACTTCATCACTCATTCCGCTTTGCCATAATATAGTTCTCGACCATATAAAAGTCGACCTTATTCCGGATGAGGCTGGAATAACAGCAGAAAGTGAAGTCCAGTGCACAGGCAGAACAGGAGCGGAAATGGAAGCCCTGACATCTGTAAGCGTAGCCCTGATGACTGTTTATGACATGTGCAAGGCAGTTGACAAAATGATGGTCATCGACAGGGTTATGGTAACAGAGAAGACCAAATTATGAATCTCCCCGAAAAATTCAATATCCTTATAATTACTCTGAGCGACAGGGCTTTCAGAGGTGACTACGAAGACCTCAGCGGTCCGGCCATCAGGGACCGCCTCTCACTTTTCTTCAGCGGCATTGAATGGAAGCCGGAATTCAGAATGCAACTCATTCCCGACGACCGGGCGATACTTCAGGATCTGGTGAGGGATGCATCCAAATCAATGCACCTGATCTTTACAACGGGAGGAACCGGGATAGGTCCGCGCGATATTACGATCGAAGCTGTTAAACCCTTGCTTTCAAAGGAAATTCCGGGAATAATGGAACTTATCAGGGTAAAGTACGGCGCTGAAAATCCCAACGCACTTCTGAGCAGGGGAGTGGCAGGTATATCAGGTAAGTCGCTTGTATTCACCCTCCCGGGATCGTCAAAGGCTGTCAATGAGTATTTGAACGAAATCCTGAAGGTGCTTGAACACACTATCAGGATGCAATACGGGATCGATTCGCACGCGAAGCACTAATCAGTGAGCCTGTTGAGGGTGTTGATCGTCTGCACTCCTATAATCCGGTCGTACCTTTCCCTCGGATTTCTGTAATATATAAGGACTGTATAGTCGTTTTCAGTTTCATAATGGCTTCCCTCAAACTTTGAGGCAACACTGTCATCAGTGCCGTCCCTCCTGAATACATATTCATAATTATACCAGCCCTGTTTCAGCAGGATAATGCATTCGTATGCCCCCTCTGCAGCATTGTAACTCATCAGGTTGTTACTGTTGAATTCCCAGTTGTTGAATGCTCCCGATACATACATTCTGCCCCCTTCAACCGGATATTTTGATGGAAGTGTGAAATAAACAGATACATAATCGGCATCAGTCTCGGGATTCTTCTCCTCCTGAATGGCGATATAGTAACGGCCGTTGAAATCTTCCCGGTAGAAATAAGGCTTGAATTCCCTGTCGTCGGAAGGGGCGAGGTAAACATGATAATTTGACATCAGAAAATCGATCTTTCTTACATATTGTGACTGGTACCTGATGCTTTTTATGTCGAAATACCTGAATTCATTTCCGCCCGGAAACACATTCCTGTCAGTCAGGGAGCTGTATTTCAGCTGGTCGTTACTTACAAACTCGGGCTTCAGATTCTTTCTGGCATTGTCCCACCGTCCGTTCTGCAGAATGAAGGCAAAGACATCCCTGTGAGGATCATTTATCCTGAGAGGCGATATGTTTATGTTGAAGTCGATCTGTTGATTTTTGTTGAGGTCAGCCGTCATTCTCGGGCGATGTGCGGAAATGTCTATCCCGGCAAGATCTTCCGTTACCATAAAACGATAAGATAGGACAGGATTTTCAGGATCATTCGACGGGTGTACAAGGATAACATAGTTGCCCGAGAGCTTGAAATTTATCCTGTCGTTGGGAAACGAAAGCTTGTAATGAGTGTAGTGAACCGTTGTGTTGAACGAAGGTCTGTATTCCTCCATCGGATTCTCGGGAAAACCTTCAAGATAGTCGGTGTGGAATATATCCGACCTGTTCCAGTCCTTATCGCAGTGAATGAATGAATAATAAAAATCATCAATGTCATTTCCCATGAGGTCAAAATGAAGCACCAGCTTTTCACCGCTGTTCAGCCTGATGACAGGGTACGACAGGTTCCATCCTTCCTTGTAGAGCTGCACTGTCTTCACCCTGTCGTCAAAGACATGATTTGTAAGGGTAAGCTCAGTATTGCCTTCCTGATTAATAGTGAAAGTGTTAGTAAAAATTGCTATAAGAAGGGTAAAAATCATCGTTTGGATTTTATTGACAAATTTACATATAGTGGAATTTTATAGAATCATTTTTGCGATATTTCGTAAAATTTAACTTGCTATTTATACATTTGCAGGTACTGTTATTCATATAACAGGAATCTGATCAGCCAGAGTTTTTTTAATAGATCAATTAAGATGCCAGGATCGATAAAGCTAAAAAAAGGATTTGATATCCGGTTGGAAGGTATTGCTGAAAGGAAGATCGCCGGAACTGTCAGTCCTGCCCTGTTTGGGGTCAAACCAGTTGATTTTCCGGGACTGACTCCGAAGCTTGATGTCCATATTGGTGATTCAGTTGAGGCAGGCAGTTCCCTTTTTCATGACAAACTTCAGCCTGAGATAAAATTCACTTCTCCCGTGAGCGGGAAAGTGGTTTCAATTGACAGAGGCGACCGAAGAAAAATACTTGAGGTTGTTGTTGAAAAAAGCGGCGACGGGTCGGTGGACTTCGGGAAAGCGGACCCTGAGAAGCTTCCTGCAACACAAATCAAAGAGGCGCTGTTGAGGTCAGGTCTTTGGCCGGCTGTCCGCCAGCGTCCTTATCATGTGGTTGCAAACCCGAACGATCAGCCAAAATCAGTTTTTATTTCCTGTTTTGACACTTCCCCTCTGGCTCCTGATTATAGTTTCATCCTTGCCAACTCCTCAGGTGAGCATTTCAGAAAGGGTCTGAAGGCTGTTTCAAAGCTTACAAAAGGGAAGGTAAACCTTGCTTTAAAGTCTGGTGAAGAGGGAAACAAGGTCTTTGAAGGGCTTGACGGAGTTGAAATATCTTATTTTTCAGGCCCTCATCCTGCAGGAAATGTCGGTGTCCAGATTCACCATCTCGACCCGGTAAACAAGGGAGAAACCGTCTGGTATGTGAATTTTCAGGATGTAATTGCAATAGGAAGACTTTTTGCTGAGGGTATCTACAGGCCCGAAAGGCTGGTAGCCCTTACAGGTTCAGAGGTTGTTGCCCCACGGTACTACAAAATGCTTTCAGGCGCGGCTATAACTCCCATGCTGGAAGGTAATGTCAGGGAGGGCGGACTGAGATATATAAGCGGCAATGTGCTTACCGGAACGAAAATCGAACGGAATGGTTTCCTGGGATTCTACGACTCACAGGTTACCGTGATCCCCGAAGGCAATTATTTCGAAATGCTCGGATGGGCATTGCCGGGTATCGCCAAGCTGAGTCATTCCCGTACATTCCTCTCTTCGCTGTTCCCGAAAAAGACATACAAACCCGATACCAACTTTCACGGGGGGGAGAGGCCATTCGTCATGACAGGGCTGTATGAAAAGGTATTTCCAATGGATATCTATCCAATGCAGCTCCTTAAGGCAATAATTGCCCAGGATATTGACATGATGGAAAACCTCGGGATTTACGAGGTGGCTGAGGAGGATTTTGCCCTCTGCGAGTTCGTCTGCCCCTCAAAGATCGAGATCCAGTCAATTGTCAGGCAGGGACTGGATTTGATAAGGAAAGAGATGAGTTAAGTAAACTGTGAATTTTTTACCATATGGATTTCCTGAGAAAAAAGATTGATAAACTGAAACCTCAGTTCACGAAAGGAGGTAAGTTTGAAAAACTGCAGTCGGTGTTTGAAGGGTTCGAGAGCTTCCTTTTCGTTTCCGACAAGGTTACAGGCAAAGGTTCCCACATCCGCGACTCTATAGACCTGAAAAGGACTATGACCGTTGTTATCATAGCCCTGGTACCCGCGCTACTTTTTGGCTGCTACAATACCGGATTACAGCATTTCAGGTCGGTAGGAACCGACCCTGCCCTGTTCCGGGCTTTCTGGTTCGGGTTTATTAAACTGCTGCCCCTTATTATAGTCAGCTACGTGGTCGGTCTTGGTATAGAATTTATAGTTGCCCAGATTCGCGGACATGAGATTAACGAGGGCTACCTTGTTACAGGGCTGCTTATCCCTCTTATCATGCCGATCGACGTACCTCTCTGGATGCTTGCACTGGCTGTCGCTTTTTCGGTGATACTCGGGAAAGAAGTGTTCGGCGGAACAGGCATGAATGTCTTTAACCCGGCCCTTCTTGCCAGAGCATTCATATTTTTCAGCTATCCCGGATGGATGACAGGGGATAATGTATGGACCGAAGGATTGACCAAAGGAATTAATGTCATCGATGGTTATTCAGGAGCGACTCCACTTTCCATGCTCGCGACGGGCGATGTCTCAAATCTCCCTTCATTCATGCAGATGTTTATCGGAACTATTCCCGGTTCAGTGGGGGAGACTTCCGTCATTGCCATCCTGATCGGAGCCGCGATTTTGTTGATCACGGGAATCGGAAGCTGGAAAATTATGCTTAGCGTTTTCGCCGGCGGAATAGGAATGGGGCTGCTTCTCAATGCCCTGTCAGTTAATGAATATATGGAACTTCCCTTTTATTATCACCTGGTAATGGGCGGCTTTGCTTTCGGTGCCGTTTTCATGGCTACCGACCCGGTAACGGGCGCCCAGACTGAAACCGGGAAATGGATCTACGGGTTCCTCATTGGGATCCTCTCGGTCCTTATCAGGGTTCTCAATCCGGCTTATCCCGAGGGAGTCATGCTGGCTATTCTGCTGATGAACGTCTTTGCACCGCTAATCGATTATTATGTAGTTCAGTCGAATATAAAGAGAAGGCTCAGGAGGGCAAAGGTTACACTTAACACCAGTGTAAAATGAAACACTTCAGCAACAGATATATTTTCATCTTCTCTGCAATCATGGTGATTGCAGTGGCTACCCTGCTTTCGCTGGCCGCAACTCTCCTTCAGCCGGCTCAGGCAAGGAACCTCGAAATAGAAAAGAAAAAGAACATGCTCGAATCCATTAATGTGGGAGCCACTCGTGAAAATACCGAGGAGCTTTATGAAAAATTCATTAAGGAGGGATTCGTGATCAACCAGGATGGCGATGTGGTCGAAGGAATTGATGCCTTTACGGTTGTTGTTAAGAATGAACAAAATAAACCTCTTGAACAGCAATATCTTCCGGTTTTCAGGGCTGAACCTGCCGATGGCGAAAAAGTGATTATAGTCCCGGTCGAGGGGAAAGGCCTGTGGGGGCCGATTTACGGCTACATCTCACTGAAATCGGATATGAACACCATATATGGTACCAACTTCGACCATAAGAGCGAAACACCCGGGCTTGGCGCTGAGATAAACACCACGGAGTTTGAAAGCCAGTTCCAGGGTAAGAAACTCTTTGAAAATGGAGATTTCACTTCAGTCAGGGTAGTCAAGGGAGGTGCAAAGGAAGGCGATCAGCATGGTGTGGATGCAATATCAGGAGGGACGATCACGAGTAAAGGCCTCGAGAAAATGATATTTGACTGCCTTAATAAATATAACGGCTATTTTCAAAAAAACAGGATATAACTTATGAGCAATCAGGAAAAAGAACCGATTTTATCGGCAAAAAACCTTAAGCTGCTTACAGAACCCCTGGGCAGGAACAACCCCATAACGGTTCAGATTCTGGGAATCTGTTCGGCTCTTGCAGTAACCGTGAAGCTTAAACCGGCGCTCGTGATGGCGCTCTCGGTGATGATCGTGACGGGGTTCTCAAACCTTGTTATCGCCTCGCTGAGAAAATTCATTCCCGACAGAATAAGAATTATAGTTCAGCTGGTGGTTATAGCTACTATGGTTATCCTTGTCGACCAGTTCCTTAAAGCCTATGTTTTTGATGTAAGTAAACAGCTCTCGGTATTTGTGGGGCTTATCATTACAAACTGCATCATAATGGGGCGGCTGGAAGCCTTTGCAATGGCTAACAAACCATGGCCTTCATTTCTTGACGGGATAGGAAACGGGGCCGGTTACGGACTGATCCTGATTATTGTGGCTTTCTTCAGGGAATTCCTGGGCTCAGGAACCATATTCGGATACCCGGTCCTTGAGAAACTGGGAATATACAGCACCGGCTATGAAAACAACGGGATGACTATCCTTCCGCCAATGGCTCTTATTATTGTGGGAATTATTATCTGGGTTCAGAGAAGCCGGGACAAAAACCTGGTCGAAAAATAATAACTGTCTGAATTATGGAAAATCTTCTTAACATATTCATTAAATCGATTTTCGTCGAGAACATGATATTTGCCTTTTTCCTGGGCATGTGTTCATTCCTGGCGGTGTCAAAATCGGTTAAAACAGCATTGGGACTTGGAATTGCGGTTGTATTCGTCCTGGTGATTACAGTACCCCTTAACTTTATGGTTGAGAAATACCTGCTGAAAAAGGGAGCGCTGATCTGGCTTGGGGAGAACTTTGCCGATGTCGACCTCAGCTTCCTCACCTTCATGATCTTCATTGCCTTCATAGCAGCTATGACACAGCTTGTCGAAATGATCATCGAAAAATTCAGTCCTGCACTATATAACTCCCTCGGTATCTTTCTTCCGCTTATAGCAGTTAACTGTGCTATACTCGGAGCATCCCTTTTCATGCAGGAAAGGGAATATGAGAATGTGCTTGAAGCAACGGTTTTCGGATTTGGTTCGGGAATAGGATGGATGCTTGCCATTGTCGGGATTGCAGCTATACGGGAAAAACTTAAATACAGCAATGTGCCTGATCCCCTTAAAGGCCTGGGTATAACTTTTATACTCACAGGCCTTATGGCAATAGCATTTATGGGATTCATGGGAATTACTTTGTAAGAATTAACTATATCATATTATGCTCCTGGCAGTTACGACCTTAGGTACTCTCTTTTACAGTATAATAGTATTTCTTTTTATAATATTGCTGCTCGTGGTGATGCTTCTCTTCGCCAGAGACAGGCTTTCACCAAAGGGTGACGTGACTCTTCATATAAACGACCGGGATATTGTCGTTTCCCCCGGATCAAATCTTCTTTCCACTCTTTCATCAAATGGAATCTACCTTCCTTCAGCCTGCGGCGGCGGCGGTACCTGCGGGATGTGCAAATGCCAGATACTCGGGGGCGGCGGGGCTATCCTTCCCACCGAAACCGGATTCTTTACCAGGAAGGAACAGAACGACTACTGGCGGCTTGGCTGTCAGGTGAAAGTAAGGAATGACTTGAAAATAAAGCTTCCTGAAGCTATTCTCGGCATTAAAAAATGGGAATGCGAGGTGGTGTCCAACAGGAATGTGGCCACCTTTATAAAGGAATTAGTTGTAAAACTGCCCGAGGGAGAATCGCTTGATTTTGAACCGGGTGGTTATATCCAGATAGATGTGCCGAAATATGAAATGACCTACAGGGATATTATTATAGAGGACGGCTTCAAAAGCGACTGGGATAAATTTAAAATGTGGGATCTTAAGGTTAAGAATACAGAGGAGACTTTCAGGGCCTACTCTATGGCGAATTATCCCGCTGAGAAAAACCTTATCAAGCTTAATATCAGGATTGCCACTCCTCCATTCGACGGAGCCAGAAAGCAATTTATGAATGTCCCTCCTGGAATCTGTTCCTCCTATATCTTCTGCAGGAAACCGGGCGATAAGGTTACATTATCAGGCCCTTACGGGGAGTTTCATATAAAGAAAACCAATAGCGAAATGGTTTATATCGGAGGAGGAGCCGGAATGGCGCCACTGCGCTCCCATATCTTCCACCTCTTCCATACCCTCAAAACCAATCGCAAAGTTACTTACTGGTATGGCGCCCGCTCTCTCCGCGAAGTTTTCTATGAAGATGAATTCAGGGCAATAGAGAAGGAATTTCCCAATTTCAAATTCCACCTGGCTCTCTCCGAACCACTGCCGGAGGATAACTGGACAGGCCTCACCGGATTCATCCATAAGGTTCTGCTCGACAATTACCTGTCGAAGCACGAGGAACCGGAGGATATCGAATATTACTTCTGCGGACCTCCTGTGATGAACAACGCTGTCGTAAAAATGCTCGACAGCCTCGGAGTGCCCCAGGAGAATATTTCATTTGACGACTTTGGTATCTGATTCCGGACTGCTCAATCAATAACTGCCCTCCTGACAGGAGGCTTTAGCTACATACTTAATTATGAGAACATCCCTGACATCGGAAATACCTGCCGGAATTTTATTTTCAAGAAAAATAACAGGCGGGAAAGCGCTGATTCTGATTCTGATTCTGATTCTGGCGCCTTCATGCAGAAGAACAACAACCTTCGATAACTTCGGCGGATTTGCCCAGGGAACGACCTACAGCGTCACCTTTGGAAATAATGGTAACATTGATCCTCAGGAACTCAAATCTGAGGTTGAAAAGATCCTGAAGGAATTTGACTTGTCCCTTTCACTGTATGTCGATTCGTCAATCCTCTCTAAAGTTAACAGGAACGAAAATGTGCAGGCCGACAGGTATTTTGAGGAGGCTTTTTCACTTTCAGCCGAAGTATCCGCACTAACCGGAGGCGCATTCGATATAACAGTCGGACCCCTCGTAAAGGCATGGGGCTTCGGTCCGGATGGCTACCGGAGCTTTTCCGAATCAAAACTTGATTCTCTGCTGAAACTGGTAGGAATGGAAAAGGTGAGGCTGGAAAACAACAAAGTGATTAAGGCTGATCCGGCCATAAAATTTGATTTCAATGCTATTGCCCAGGGCTACTCGGTTGATGTTGTCAGCGAGTACCTCGATTCAAGGGGGATCAGGAATTCCCTGGTGGAGATCGGCGGTGAGGTCCGGGCAAAGGGCGATAAAAACGGTGTATTATGGAGAATAGGAATTGACCGGCCCGAGGATAACAACAATATGCCGGGTAATAATCTTCAGGCCGTTATAAGCATGAAGGACCGGTCGCTCGCAACATCAGGCAACTACCGGAAATTCTACGTCGAGGACGGGGTGAAATACTCTCATACAATCGATCCGGTGACAGGCTATCCGGCACGCAACACGCTATTGAGTGCGACGATCCTGGCAGACGATTGTGCCATAGCCGACGGTATCGCAACCGCCTGCATGGTAATGGGAAAGGATAAGGCCGTTGAATTCCTTGGCAAGCATTCTGAATATGACGCCTACCTGATTTTTTCCGATACTAATGGAAATTTCCAGACCTGGTCCACGGAAAACCTGAAAAAATTCATTTCTCAATAATCCCACAGGTAGAGCATGATCCGGAATTGCCGAGGGGGGTGCACCCCGTGTCGGTGCTTTGCGCACATTTAATTCCCCTTTTCCGCATCTCCTTGTTGTGCCCGACATGAAATTGCGGAAACTTCCCGTTTGGCCTGAGCAGAATCCTGATGCCAAGAAATATCCCCGATACTGCAACCAGTAATAGAGTTATTATGAGTAATTTTATGAACATAATCTTTTTATATCAAAGATAACACCAATTAACCTCTGTTAATTAAACAACTTCAGATTTCCTTTGTTTACCTACTGACATTAAAACAGGAACAAAATCATGGCTAAAAAGAAGAATTCAACAGGAAATATTTGGAATAAGGAGAATGTACTTTCAGATTACCGTCTGGCTGTCCTGAATCGTAACCTTAGCGTGCTCGGCCGTCGTGAAGTGCTTACTGGCAAGGCCAAATTCGGAATTTTCGGTGACGGCAAGGAGGTGATACAGATAGCGCTTGCAAAGCAATTCAGGAAAGGCGACTGGCGATCGGGTTACTACCGCGACCAGACCTGGATGATGGCAATGGGACTGTATGATTCAGTTGAATTTTTCCACCAGCTTTATGGAAATACCGAGGCCTATGTGAACCACGGGAGCCAGGGGCGGGCCTTCAATAACCATTTTTCCGTTCCCAATATAAATCCCGACGGTACCTGGCGCGATCTGACAAAACAGAAGAACTCATCTTCCGATATCTCACCAACCGCAGGTCAGATGCCCCGCCTGCTTGGACTTGCCTATGCATCGAAGCTTTTCAGGCAGAATAAGGAACTTCATAAATACTCTGAACTCTCCGTCAGGGGTGATGAGGTAGCTTTCGGCTCAATAGGCGAAGCAAGTACTTCAGAAGGTCATTTCTGGGAGACAATAAATGCTGCCGGAGTCCTTCAGGTACCCATGGCGCTGACGGTTTACGACGACGGATACGGAATTTCCGTTCCAAAAAAATACCAGACAACCAAGGGAAGTATATCGGATATACTCCGCGGTTTCGAGGACGAACCGGGAAAACCGGGATTAAGGATCTTTAAGGGTAAAGGATGGGATTATCCCGGACTGATTAAACTCTATGAAGAGGGAGTGGAGATTTGCCGGCGCGATCACAAACCGGTTGTATTCCATATCGAGGATGTAACCCAGCCGCTTGGCCATTCCACATCGGGATCGCACGAACGCTATAAAAGTGGTGAGAGACTCAAATGGGAAGAGGAATTCGACCCCATAAAGAAGATGCGTGAATGGATTATTAATGAACGTATTGCAACAGCTGAAGAAGTTGAGTTGATCTCTGCAGAAGCCGAAACCGAGGCAAAGGAGTCGAGGAAGAAAGCCTGGGACATGTTCCAGAATCCGATAAGGATAGAACGGGATGCCCTGGTAAAAATCATCCGCGATCGCTCGTGCAAATGCACCGAACAGGTTAAGGAAGCAGCAGTGGATGAGATTGCCGATGAGCTGACAAAGGTCATTAATCCAATCAGAAAGGATAATTTTATGGCAGCCAGGAAGATACTCCGGAATATCTGCGGCACCTGCGCTAAAGCCGATAACCTGAGGGAGGAACTCCTGGGATGGCTCCGGCGTAACTACAAGGATGCCGAAAGAAGCTATAATACCAATCTCTATAACGAGATGTCAACATCGGTGCTGAATGTCAGACCGGTTCAACCGGAGTATTCTGATAATTCACCCGAGGTCCCGGGCCGGCAGATTCTCAGGGACAACTATGACAAGCTGTTTGAGAAGTATCCGCTCCTCGTGACTTTTGGAGAGGATACAGGCAATATCGGCGGTGTGAACCAGTCGCTTGAAGGACTTCAGAAGAAATACGGCGAGCTCAGGATAACTGATACCGGTATAAGGGAGACCACGATCCTTGGTCAGGGCATTGGTCTGGCGCTCAGGGGAATGAGACCGATAGCAGAGATTCAGTACCTCGATTATCTGATGTATGCCATACAGATACTCAGCGATGATCTGGCAACAACTCACTACAGGACCGCCGGAAGGATGATTGCCCCGCTCATTATCAGCACCAGGGGTCACAGGCTCGAGGGCATCTGGCACTCCGGATCGCCCATGAGCATGCTTATAAATTCGGTAAGGGGTGTCTATGTATGCTCACCCAGGGATATGACCAGGGCAGCCGGATTCTACAACACACTTCTTCAGGGTCAGGACCCTGCTATCGTAATTGAGCCCCTTAATGGTTACAGACTGAAGGAGAAACTGCCCGATAACCTGGGAGAATTCAGGATCCAACTCGGGATCCCGGAGGTAATGTCGGAAGGCACCGATGTAACCCTTGTTACTTACGGCTCAACAGTCAGGATAGCCCAGGAAGCTGCCGGCCAGCTTGCAGCCCATGGCATTTCAGTAGAGCTTATTGATGTTCAGACACTTGTTCCTTTCGACACAAAACGGACCATAGTAAATTCCCTCAGGAAGACCGGCAGGATCCTGTTCGTCGACGAGGATGTGCCCGGCGGAACAACAGCCTACATGATGCAGGAAGTTATTGAAAAACACGGGGGTTATCAGTATCTCGACTCCCCTCCCAAAACCCTTGCCGCGAAGGAACACAGACCGGCCTATACAACAGACGGGGATTATTTCTCAAAACCCAGTGCTGAGGATATCTTCGATGAGGTTTACGCGATGATGAAGGAAGCTGATCCGGGGAAGTGGTGATAAAAGGCGTGAAGGCTGAAGGTCTTGCAGGTCTTGCAGGTCTTGCAGGTCTTGCAGGTCTTGCAGGTCTTGCAGGTCTTGCAAGTCACTCCCCTATCGCCTATCGACTATAATACATCATACATTTCTGGTGGTTGCCTATTGGTTTTAAAGCTGATAGCTGATAGCTGACAGCTGACAACTGATAGCTGACAGCTGATAGCTCTTGTTACTTGTTGCTTGTACCAATAATCCGCAGAAGCTCGGCGGCAGCAGCCTTCGGGCCAGAGGATTCGTACCCGGGGATCCCCAGTTTTGTACGCATCTGACCAACATAAACACCTTTGCTGAAGAAGGTCTGGAAGTATTTCCAGGCGATGGCATCATGGAGTTCCATGTACTCCGGAGGACCGAATATATTGGCAAAATATGAATTGACCAGTCCGGTCGTTGTGGTTGTTCCCTTGCTCATCACGGCTCCGCTCCTGAAAATCTCAAAGGCCTTCGAGGGCGAATCCATTCTCTCAATAACAGGATGATTATCATCCACATCCTCGTAGTTGTTCACATAGAGGATATAGTCTATTTTATGCCCTTTTATTACAGTCTCAAAGGTCGTTACGGGGAAGACTATCCGGGCATTGGTCTGACTTGGATTCATTATGATCGATCTGTCGAGATGCCCATAGGCATAGCCCGGCTGAAGATCATCCAGCCTCAGAAAGGCTCCTGTCTCTGTACCGTATCCGACCGGATTCCCGTCCGTGTCAATCTCGATCGATCCCATATCGTCAGCTATTATCCTGAGGTCGCGTATATCTTTATCACCAAGTACCCTGAACGCTTCCAGAGTCTCCGATTTGCCCGCTCCGGTGTCACCCATCATAAGGATCGTGGCTTCCTTGTTCCCGTGAAGAAGGATCTTTACCATGGCCCCGTGAAATGGCATATTGCCGGCATCCATTACCATGGAATTATGGAGTGTGAGTGTCATCTTCTTCAGATACCCGAAATACCCGAATTCATTTCTTTCGGGTACCGCTCCCACAAACATTGAATTGCTTCTGTCGTGATAAAAGACGGTGGGATAGGAGGCAAGTGTATCGAGTTTTCCACCTCCGACGCCGTAAAAGAATACTGCATCAGGCTGCCTCTCAAGGTCAGAATCCTCCGCCAGCTGGAAAAGGTTGCACAGCGAAAGACCCAGTTCAAAAAAATTGAGGTGGAAATAGATCATTATTATGTATTTCCCGACTTTTGCAGGGAAACAAAGCCAGTCGACCGGATTCAGATCTGCCAGATCGGCAGGATTCTGTTCTATCTTCTTGAAATCGCCTGTCCTTTTGTTCATGGGCTGCTGGATCACCAGGGGAGGATAGATAAGTATCTGCCTGATAACCTGAACCACGTTAAGTTTGCTGTATCTGTCATCTGTCCAGTTGATTTCCTTTGGAAGGGAAATCACCGCCATCTCCGCTCCTGCAGGCACCTGCCTGTAAACCGTGGGCCGGGTCCCTGTTATGTTCTCCTGGATATGCCTGTAAACGCTTCTTATAAGGTGGGTAAGATGCTCAATCGTTTCATTGAACGTCCTGTAAGGCCTCTTGTCGAGCCTGTCACCTTCGGAATCGTTTATGATGAACCTGTCAAAATGACGCCAGTAGTCATAGAGATACTCGACAAAACTGTTAAATACATGAAGGTCTTTGAGGAAGACTCCGGATTTTTCAAAGATATGCGGAACAACCTTACTTTCATATTTCTCAAGCAGTGACAAAGTTTTTACCAGATCACCGGTCGATTCATCATCAATTGGCTGCCCTCCGAAAATGGAAAGGAGAGGCGATTCTTTCGACTTAAGCGCGCTGATGCAATGATCCAGAACCATCCTGAATTTTTCGCTCGACAGCATTTCTTCAGGTGTTTCGCACATCCTCTCCCGGATGTTCAGAACTGCTTTATTGCCTATGATCCGTAAAGTGCTTTTTTGCATGTCTTTGATTCAAAACCGGGCAAAATTATTACATTATTTAATTAAACACATCTTTTTGCTTTAATATTTTTAAATGAATGTTATAGGTCCAGGA
>JBAQCK010000128.1:0-12132 GCA_049294075.1 Bacteroidales bacterium
TCTCTGCTCTCTTTTTTCGCTTCTCAAGCTCCTTTATCTGTTTTTCGAGCTCAACCTTTGCAAGCCCTTCCTCCATTGTTAAAAGCAAACGGTTTTGTTCCGCAATTGCTGCATTAACAGTGTTCAGTTCATTGTTCTGAAGTATGATGTTCTCATTCTCAGATGATATTCTGGAGTTGTTTGACTGAATGTTCTTTTGCATTCTGGATTTTTCACTCTCGAGAGATGCAAGTTCCTTCTGAAGATCTTTCAGCTTCTTTTCTTCCGCATCAGCCTGGCTTTTGGCAACATCGATGTATTTATTCTTCGCGAATTCCTTCATGAATTCCTGGGCGCTGACGAAAGCAGGGCTGCCTGTTGCACTTTCAATGTACTCGTCCTTCCTGACTTCAAAGGATGCAAAAAGCTGAAGCATCGAATCGAGCCTTACAAGCTTACTGTAAATATTGATGTCACCGGCATCGATCTTCCTGATCCTCGCGCCGAAAATTGACATTTGGCCGTTTTCGTTTACAACTTTTGATTTTGTTCTTGATTCGATCTCCTTGATCCAGTCCTTAAGGACAACATCGAAATCTGCTTCAGGTATTGTCACCGACAGGCTTGGAATATATGATTCGCCTATCTGGATCGAGTCCTCAGAGAGGACTATGGGTTTCTGTGCATTTACTGCAATCAGAGGCAGTAAGGCAAAGAGTAAAAGTGTAATTTTTAGTTTCATCAGGATATGATTTATAAATTTATGGTCTGATGGAACCCGCATGGTTGAATATTAAATACATATGTATTTGTGTATTTGATTCATGTGGGTTTCATGTTGTCAATTTAATTACTCAAACTTAACTTCGTTTGTCTAAATATCCAAATAAACAGATTAACAGATAATCATAGTAACAAATATACTAAAAAGTTATAAAAGAAGTATCAATATGCCCTGATAGATGCAAAAACAGGACCTGAAAATAGTCGTGCGCAATTTCAGGACTTCATGTCATAAAATTCGGCTTTTAAATCCGATTGGAACTAAAATTTATTACCTTTCAGCGATAATCTGAACCTATGATCAGGATAACAGCCGACAATAAGATCCCGTTCCTGAAAGGGGTTCTTGAACCCTTTGCCCAGATTACCTATCTTCCGGGCAGTCAGATTGACAGGGATGCCATTATGGATTCTGATGCGCTCCTGGTGCGGACCCGTACAAAATGCAGTTCAGATCTTCTGTCTGGCACCAGGGTGCGGTTCATCGGCACCGCCACAATCGGATTCGACCATATTGATACGGATTTCTGCAATGCAAACAATATCCGGTGGACAAATGCCCCCGGATGCAATTCCTCTTCCGTAATGCAGTACATTGCAGCTGCACTGATGAAGATATCTTCAGAGTCGGGGCTCTCTCTGAGCAGGTTAACTATCGGGATTGTGGGTGTCGGCAACGTGGGCTCAAAGGTTCAGAAGCTTGCTCAGACGCTTGGCATGAAGGTACTGCTAAATGACCCTCCGCGGCAAAGAAAGGAAAAGAATGACAATTTCGTAAGCATTGAACAGGTTCTTGAAGAATCTGATATTATTACACTGCATGTTCCCCTGAACATTGGCGGAAAGGATAATACCTTCCACCTCATTGATGCCAATACTCTTGACAAGGTGAACAAAGGAGCCTGGCTGATTAACTCCTCCAGGGGAGAGGTTGTTGAATCTGATGCCCTTAAAGAAGCTCTGACCGGCGAGCGTCTGGCAGGAGCTGTGCTTGACGTCTGGGAAAAGGAACCTGAGATTGATATCCCTCTCATGCACATGGCTTTCCTGGCCACTCCTCACATAGCAGGTTATTCCGCCGATGGCAAAGCCAACGGCACCTCAATGGTTGTGAATGAACTCTGCAGGTTTTTTGATCTTCCCCTCAAAGACTGGTTCCCGTCGGAAGTCCCTGAGCCGGCAGACCCGATGCTTGTTATCGATTGCTATGGAAAAAGTTTTGAGGAGATTGCCGGAAGAGCCATAAGCCATTCATATAACATAATGGCCGACGACGTCAGGCTTAGATTCGACCCTTCCCGTTTCGAAAAGGAGAGAGAAAATTACCCTCTCCGTCGTGAGTTCCCCAGCTACTCGATTGAATTAAGAGATGGAACGGAAGAGGCCAGAGCGCTAATTTCCTCGCTGGGTTTCAGACTCATTGGCTGAGTTCTTTACGGTTCCCCTGATTTTCCTTTTTCCGGACTGTCAGTAATGATTGTTTTTTATGTTATAACATTGTTATAACGAGGCTGGAGCCTTCTTTAAAGTCTTTTTTACAGCTTGTCCTGATTTGGCATACTCCTTTACCTGGAAGGCAAAAGCCTGAAGCCTTGTGTCGAGCGATACGGAATCCTGCCCGTCGTAGGCAATGTTTATGAAGGGAATGTTGTCATGATCCTTTCTGAATAAATCGCTGAGGGATGCCACAAGGGTTCCCGGCATGCAGGTAAATGGAAGTATTGCAGCCATGCCCGAAACACCCCTTTCTGCAAGCGCCACCGAGGTTCCAAGAGCTATCGGGGGGTCGCCGTCGTAAAATTCACTGACATATCTGTTCGATAGTCTGAGCATGTCGTGAAGCGATACATCCTTTTCGTGGTCGGTGAATTTTCTTATTCCTCTTGTCAGCATTCTCGAGATCACTTCCTGGCCAACTCCCTGGATCTTCGATTTTATTATACCCTTTTTGTCATTCTTCCATTTGCTGTCGCGGGTGTACCTGTGTGTTGAGTAGACAATCCATTCGGAGAACGGTCCGACCAGAACCTCAAGGCCAAGTTCCTCCAGCCGGTTTGAGATGTTACCATTGCATCCTGCATTGTCGCGCATGAAGATCTCTCCAATAATACCCACGACAGGCTTTCTTACGCTCCTGTCGGCAGGAATTGCAACGAAGTCGCCGGCTATTTTCGCAAGCACCCGGTGAAGTCCGGAGGCACCCTTTTCAATACATCTCTCGAGGCGGTGTATTGCATCTTCGTAAAGCCTGTCGGTTTCACCCTTATTGATCTCGTATGGCCTGATCTCCCTGTGTATTTTCCGGATATAGTCAGCGGCAAGGAATCCTTGCCATGCCCTTATCCTGAACTTCTGTCCGTGTTCACCGGCCACGTCCTCATAAGACGTGTCATTTGACGGTGTTATCAGTTCTGCCTTTTCAAATCCGAGACGGTCAAACAGTATCCTGTGGAACTGGTTGTACTGTCCGAAGCGGCACGGACCATTGTGGTCGGGCATGAAAAAGCACATTTTTGACGGATCGGCGCCGGGCTCACTTAGTTTTTTTATAAAGCTCCCGGTGGTGCAGATCATTGGGAAACATTCTTTCGAGGAGGTGTATTTTCTTCCGATCGCGATCTCTTCCTCGGTCTGTCTTGGCAGAACCTCCGACGGGACTCCTATGCTTCGGGCAGCTGCTGCAATCATGTAGGCACCGTCATTCATGTAGGGGAAGTACAACACTCTGTCCCTGGACGCTGATGGAAGTCCGGGCCTTGGCCTGAACACCATTGCTTCCTTTCTTTCATTCTGTTCCGATCCTTTCAGACTGTCGAGAAATGCCTCGATACGTGTTACCATGCCTGCATCGGCAGAATGCTCGTCGACTTCAAGATGCAGGAAGGGCTTTCCCTTAAGCTCTTCGGTTATATAGTGCCAGATGAAAGAATCGGGACCGCATCTGAAATTGCTGATATAGACTGCATACAGGCCTTCTGTTTTTGCAACATGCTGGGCTGCGGCAACAATTTTTTGTCCGTTTGGCCAGTACATGTTCCTGTAATTGTCAAAAATATTATAGGGGGTCAGGTCGAGCATGTCCGGGGGAATGGGCATCACGTTCTGGGCTATCAGCTTCTCAACCAGATTCAGGTTCAGGTGAGGATCAGTGCCGTTATAAGGCTTGCCCAGCAGCACAACAGGCCGGCAGTTGTCCGGGATTCTGCTTAAAGCTTCCTTCCCGAACGAAATCAGGCTCTTCTCAAAAGTTACCTGAGCATGGTCGGCTTCATAGATAGCCTTCCTGATCTCATTCCTGCCTATCCCGAACCCGGATCCGAAATATTGAGTCATCTCTTTTACAAGAGCCCTTTCAAAAAACCTGAAATGCAGGGTAGGGATCAGAAGCTTTGATTCATCAATTTTGCCCCTCAGGGCAGCCTTTACCATGAACGGATAGGTTTGTATCCATGGACAGTTGCAATTGAAGGTTTTGTTTCCTTCCCTGAATTTTGCATTTACAATGAAGGGAAGGAAGATGTAATCAGCGCCTTTTTCGAACAGATCCATTACGTGGCCATGCATCAGCTCAACCGGAAGGCATATTTCGGTGGTGATAGTTTCAATCGATTTCGTTACCAGTTGTTTGTCCGACTCTTTCGACAGTATTACCCTGAACCCCAGCTTCTCAAAAAATGTGCGCCAGAAGGGGAACTGCTGGTAAAAAACCATCAGGGCTCTCGGTATCCCGATTGTCGGACCGTTGCCGCTGCCTTCCTTATATCCTTCCATGAGCATCTCGGTCCGTTTCCTGAACAGGTTTGGTATGTTGTTTTCTTCCTTTTTACGGCTGTCGGTCTCATATTTCTCACACCTGCCCCCGTAGAAAAGTGATTTCTGCTCCCCGGCGATTTTAACCTTTCTTATTTCACAGTTGTTTGCACAGCTCTTGCATACGAACCTGCTTACTTCATATTCCACATTACTGATCCCAAAACCCTTGAATTTTGTCTTGCCCCTGTCCTTCATCTCCTTTTGGGCAAGAATAGCGGCCCCGATGGCGCCGGTCACATCAAAATGAGGCGGTATGGTGATCTTTTTACCTGTTACATGTTCAAAAGCCGCCACAACAGCCTTGTTGTTTGTTACACCTCCCTGGAAAAATATCTTGTTCCCGATCCTCCGGTCACCTACTACCTTTTCGAGATAATTGTACACTATCGAGTAGGCAAGGCCTCCTACCATATTGTCTTTTCTTGCCCCTTTCTGCATGCAGGTGTTCAGGTCCGATTCCATGAAAACGGTGCACCTGTCTCCCAGTTTAACGGGGCTTTCGGCTGTAAGTGCCATCGATCCGAACTCCTCAATGATCTTTATGTTCAGCTTCTCAGCCTGCTCCTCAAGAAACGATCCGGTGCCGGCAGCACACACCTTGTTCATCTCAAAGTCGACCACCACTCCGTTCTCAATACTGATATATTTTGAATCCTGTCCGCCTATCTCAAATATCGTGTCTACAGTCGGATCATAGTCAATTGCCGCGGTTGCCTGAGCTGTGATTTCATTCCGGATGGTATCAGCTCCGATGAAGTCGCCTGTCAGATACCGGCCTGAACCGGTTGTTCCAGCACCCAGGACCTCAACAGCGTTGCCTATTTCATCATAGATTTCGGAGATGCCTTCGCGGATAGCCTCCAGCGGCTTGCCTGCTGTCGGCAGGTATCTCCTTGCAATCACCCTGTGATCCGGATCGATCAAAACAACGTTGGTGCTCAGGGAACCGACATCCACGCCCAGGTAAACAGGTAATTTCTCAGTCCCATTCTTTTTGAAATGAACTTTTTTGTCATAAAGAGCCTCCGACTCCACAAGGGGAGGAAGACTCCTGAAATTCCCCGTAACTCTGCCCAGATAAGTATCAAGTTCCTTCAGCCCCCTGAAGTGATTCATCGGTAAATTGTTGGAACAGGCATGCATCACTGCTCCGATGGCTCCCATGGAGGCATGATGATCGGGTATTATCAGTTCATCCCCGTTCAGCGAAAGTATTTCCCTGAATGCTCTCACCATACCGGCATTTGCCGCTACTCCTCCTGAAAAAATAACAGGTTTTTTGAATTCCCTGCTCTTCGCAACATTGCTCCTGAAATTTCTGGCAAGGGCAAAACACAATCCTGCCACAATATCATGAAGAGGTGTGGCAATCTGCTGATGATGAATCATGTCGCTCTTTGCAAACACACTGCATCTTCCTGCAATACGGGGCGGATCGACCGATTTTAGGGCCATCTCTCCGAACTCCTTCTCGATTGCGACTCCTATCCTTCGTGCCTGCTGGTCAAGAAAAGACCCCGTGCCTGCTGCACAAATGCTGTTCATTTCAAAGTCCACAAGCCTGGACCGCCCGTTTGCAGGATCCTTTTCCAGCAGGATCAGCTTTGAATCTTCTCCTCCGATCTCGATCACGGTTCTGGCTTCGGGATACATCGCTCCGGCTGAGGTCGCCTGCGCGATGATTTCATTTACAAACACCCCGCCTATCAGACTTGTTGCCAGCCTGCCGCCTGTTCCCGTAACTGCTGTCCCGGCAATAAGATCAGGCGGGTAGACCCTGAGGACGGCATCAAGCCTTTCGCGAAGAACATTGAATGGCCTGCCATGGACATAATCATAGAAATCCTCAATGATATTGAATCGGCCGTCAAGGATGACGGTGTTCAGAGATACAGAACCAATGTCCAATCCCAGGAAAAATCTTTTGCTTTCAGGATTGAACCGGGAGTCTTTTTCAGCCATATCCGGAGATTTTTTTATCCTGTAATAAGCCTTTATAAGTTCGTTAAATTAAGAATTTTTATCAAGAGTCGAAAATATTTGGCAATTATCATGTAACATCCCTATAGACAATATAAACCAGAAGTTTAAAGCGATTTCTGCTGAATTGTTGTTTCTTTCTGAGATATTGAATAAACAACAGAAGAGATTGTAACATATGTTACAATTGTTATTTTTGAGGGAGATTTCTGCCTGATTTGCTTTCGACTCTCTTAACGCGGAAGAGCAGGACATGAGGCAGTAACAGAAATGAAAATGGACTATACCTTTCTTTTGAACACCCCTGTTTTCAGGGGCCTGGATATTGCTGAGATAATGTCGGTTATCTCTTCTACTCCATACAGGATCAGACGTTTCAATGCAGGGGCAATGATTTTCCAGAGCGGCGAACCGGTGAATTCATTTGTAATGGTAATCAGCGGATCTGTAAAGGGCGAAATGACTGACTATTCAGGACGTGTACTTAAAATTGAAGAGGTCAGGGAAACCGGATCTGTCGGAGCGGCATTTCTTTTTGCCGGGAAGTCGGTTTTTCCGGTAAATGTGATTGCAGTTACCGACACGGAGCTTCTGACCATCGAGAAGAATGATTTTCTGAAGTTTCTGAAATGGGATGACAGAATTCTGACTAACTTCCTGGGAATGATCTCCAACAGGTCGGCATTTCTGAGCGAGAAGATAAAGTTCCTGAATTTCAAGACTATTAAAGGCAAACTGGCTCAATACTTCCTTCAGATTTCCGGTTCTGACGGTTCTGCAGTTATGCTAACCATGACTCAGGCCGATCTGGCAGATTATTTTGGAGTTGCGCGGCCTTCTATTGCCAGAGTGGTGTCGGAAATGGAGAACGAAGGTATAATTGAGACCAGGGGACGTTCCTTGCGGATACTCGACCGTGAAAGACTTACCATCCTTACCAGGGAATAGGCTTTGTCAGAACTACCCTGTTGAGTCGGGCAGTGTAATTGTAAAGCAGGCTCCTTCCCCCTCGCGGCTTTCCACACTCATGGTTCCGCCGTTGATCTTTACAAGCTCATAGCAAAGCTTGATACCAAACCCCGTGCCTTTCTCATTCTCTGTTCCTGGTGTGCTCTCAATTTCACTGGCAGTAAACAGTTCCTTCTGCTTCTCCTCCGGAATGCCGACTCCGTTGTCGCACACTTTAAGCAAGATCCCTTCGCGTGTATTTGATTTGTCCTTTAACAGTATGCTTATCCTTCCTCCCCTGGGAGTGTATTTCACTGCATTTGAAAGCAGGTTCCTGATAATGATGTCAAGCAGATCCTTGTCGAAAAATCCTTTTGAGTTTCCTACCTGGGTGAAATTGACCTTGATTGACTTCTTGTCGGCAGTCTCCTTGAAAATGCTGAGGTTGGTTAGAATGATATCGGCAAGATCATGTTTCCCCGGGGCATACCTGATCTTGTCTTCCTGTCCTCTTCCCCAAACGAGCATGTTTTCAAGAAGGCTGATCACCTGCTGGGAGTATTCGATGCTTGCATCTGCAAACGAATTATATTTCTCCTTATACTCCTCCTCCTTGAGAAGGTTTAGCATGTAAAGAATGTTAACCACCGGACTCCTCAGGTCGTGGGCAATCACTGAAAAGATCTTGTTCTTAAGCTGTATCGTTTCCGAAAGCTTTTTGTTTTGCGCGGCTATCCTGATGTTCTGCTCCTCGATCTCTTCCTTTCGGGCAATAATCTCATGGGTCCGGTCATTGACGATTTTCTCGAGATGCCGGTTCAGGTATTCATGCTCCTTCTGCAGTTTTTCCTTCTCTGAATAAGCCTTTACCCATTTGTACAGGATCAGAACTGCCTGAATGAAAACAAACACAACAATAGCCTGGGTAAGTATGTATCCGGAAAAAACCGCCTGTTTTCCAAGCGATATCCTGACATCGTTTACAGCAGCTGCACCCAGCATGATGAATGTCAGAAAATAAAAGAAATCGATCAGATTCCCCTTGATTACCCCTTTTACCGATTCAAAAAGTACAGTGGAGAACAGGATCACAAGCAGAGGATAAATTATAAAGGTCGCGTAACTGAAAACATCAACAGGAAATGCTATTGTAACAACCGCTGCAATGGACAGGATTATTGTTACCCCCCGGGTAATTATCCTGAACCACTTTGAACGGTATAGGTTAAGCGCAAACCAGTACCATCCGGTAATGATTACGTAAAGTCCAAGGTATTCCCATCTCACAATCCAATCCCAGCTTATGTCCATGATGTTGTGGATCAAGAAATTGGATGTAAAGAGAGGTCTTATGGCAAGTCCGGTTACGGCAATGCTGAAAAAGGCCGTCTGCTTGTCCCTTGAGAAAATGACAAAAAAGAAGAAAAAGAGAAGTGAAAAGGCGAGGAGAAAACTCATTGATGACCAGTCCTTTGCCCAGCCGGCGGCATAATCCTGCTGGATCTCGTTGAAGGTGCCTATCTTCATTGGTATCCAGAATCCTCCTCTCCGGTGGTGAAAGTTGGAAACGTTTATAACGATTTCAATTGTGTCGGCATCCGGATTAAACCTGAAAAAGTGCCTTTTGTAGTCAGGTTCGGTATAGTCTTCCGTAACACCAGGTATGCCATTCCTGCCCATCTTTTTTCCGTCGATATAGACTTCATAGGAGGAATCGAACACAGGCATGTCGACTGCAAGGGAGTTTCTGTAACCGGGCGGCAGCAGTATCCTTAAACGGTATGTGGCATAGCCCTTACCCGAAGGCTTCAGCGATTCAGTCCTGTAACTGGTCCAATAGGAGGGGACCTGACCAAAAAGATCCGGAACGGGAGGACTGGCTAACTTAAAATCCCTCGGGACCAGCTTCTTCGACCAGTAGAACTCCCATTCGCCGTTAAGCTCGAATATAAATTTGTTGCCGGCCGATTCCCTCAGGTCGAAAATACCTTTTTCGGCAGTGAGTTCAGCGCCAAAGGCCGGGACAAGAAAATAAGAAAACAGGAAGTATATAAAACAGGAAAGAAATGCTTTTTTCATTTAAGTCCTCTGTTTTCAAGCAGGGCATCAATTCCCGGTTCTTTTCCCCTGAACGCAATATACATTTCGAGCGGATCCCTTGTCCCTCCCTTCGAAAGGATCTCATTCTCAAAACGAGAGGCCACTTCCCTGCTGAATATGTCGCCTGTCTCCTTAAATGCCTGGAAGGCATCGGCATCAAGCATTTCGCTCCAGTAGTAACTGTAGTACCCTGCAGCATAACCGCTGTTCCAGATATGATTGAAATAGGTTGGTCTGTATCTGGGTTTGATCTCAGGGATCAGACCGTATTTGTCAAGCACTTTCTTTTCAAATTCACGCACATTGACCTCAGCTGGTTCGCTCAGGATATGAAACTCCATATCAAGAAGGGCGGCAGCAAGGAATTCAACCGTTTCGAAGCCCATATTGAACTTCCCTGCATTGTCGAGCTTTTCGATAAGCTCTGCAGGGATAACCTCTCCTGTCTGATAATGTTTTGCATATACCCTCAGGACTTCAGGTTCCAGAACCCAGTGCTCCATAATTTGCGATGGAAGTTCGACGAAATCACGCGCCACCGATGTACCTGAAACTCCGGGATATGTTGAATTGGAAAGCAGCTGATGAAGGGCATGTCCGAATTCATGAAAAAGCGTGCCGGCTTCATACGGAGTAAGCAGCGATGGCTTGCCGTCGCCAGGAGGGGCGCTGTTTGTTACCATCGTCACCACAGGATGGATCATATTCCCGTCCCTGTCGCGGCTCTGTCCCCTGTAGGCTCCGCACCAGGCTCCTCCGCGCTTGGAAGAGCGGGGATAATTATCTATCATCAGCACTCCGACATGTTCATTGTTACGGGTCACTTCGTATGTCACTACATCGGGATGGTATTTTGGAATATCCGTTCTTTGAGTGAAGTCGAGGTTGTAAAGCCTGTTGGCTACATGGAACATGCCGTCAATTACGTTCCCGATCATGAAATACGGCCTTGTGAGCTCATCGTCAAGAGCATATTTCTCTTTTTTGATCTTCTCGGTGTAATACCACCAGTCCCAGGGCTCAAGCCTGAATTTTCCGCCTTCCTTGTTTATGATCTCCTGCCGGGCTGCAGCTTCCGCCTTTGCAACAGGCAAGGCCGCATTCCAGACCTGCCCAAGGAAATCGAGAACCCTCTCCGGTGTTTTGGCCATGTTTCTCTCAAGGACGAAACCGGCATAGGTCTTATAACCCAGCAGCTGTGCCCTCTCCAGCCTCAACCTGGCCATCCTGGCTGTTATCTGGTTGTTGTCGTATTCATTTCCATTGTCACCTTTCATGAAATAGGCAGTGAAAAGCTGTTTCCTCAGTTCACGGTTCTCAGCATACTTAAGGAAGGGTTCCATTATGGGATATTGAATTGTGAATGCCCATTTCCCCTTCTGATCCATCCTTTCGGCCGTTGAAGCAGCCTGGGCTATTACACCTTCGGGAAGACCGGCCAGATCCTCCTTCCTGTCGATGACCAGTGTGAAATTATTGGTTTCTGCCAGAAGATTCTGACCAAACCGGACCGAAAGAGTAGACATTTCCTCGTTTATCTTTCTCAGTTTGTCCTTGTCTCCGGGCGATAGTTCCGCGCCGCTCCTTACAAATCCCTTGTAGGTGTCATCAACTATTTTCTTTTCCTCTCCGGTCAGGTTGAATTTATCCATGTTATCATAAACCGATTTGATCCTGAGGAAAAGGGTGTCGTTCAGGTTGATGTCGTCCCTGTGCTTCGACAGGAGAGGCGCCATCTCCATGTTGATTGCCTGAAGCGAATCATTTGTATGGGCCGAGTTGAGGGCTCCGAATATCCGGCTTACCTTTGTAAGAAGTTCGCTGCTGTATTCAAGCTCCTTTATCGTGTTTTCGAAGGTCGGCTCCTCCTTGTTTGTGATGATCTTTCTTATTATCGCGTTTTGCTCTTCAAATCCTTTCAGATAAGCAGGCTTGAAGTGTTCCGGCTTTATCTGCTCAAAGGGAGGAACACCGAAGGGCGTATTGAATTCATTGAGAAGGGGATTGTCGGTCGTTTCCTTCTTGCTACAGGAGGCAATAATGACTGAAGCCATAACGATAAGCAAAGATAGTTTCTTCATATCGGGGATAAGATTGATTTTTAACAGGGCCGCTATGGTACAAAGATTAAAATTTCCAATAGAATTAGCCAGCTATACCGGCTTTTTCTTGCTCTTCCTTCTTTTCTTCTCCCTGATCATGAAAAGTATATCTCCCTTATTTACATTGGCTCCCTGTGCAACAGCAATTTCTGCAACTTCTCCCTCCCAGGGACAGATTATCTCATCGATGTACGAATTTGTCTGGATATAGCATATTCTTTCACCTGCGCTTACAAGATCGCCGGGTTTGGAAGGTTCTGTCTGCTCACCATAGAGATTGTAGTAAATTTTTCCTTTTGCCGGTGCTGTCACCGGCTTAATGGCAGGATCTTCTTTCTTTGTCACAGCCGGTTGTGCAGCTTTTGCAGGAGCTGCATACATAATCTTTACCGCACCTGCTGAAGCAGCCTGCTCTATCTCTTTGGCA
>JBAQCK010000129.1:0-51762 GCA_049294075.1 Bacteroidales bacterium
TCCCACGGCAGTGCTGAACGCAACTAAGCCGACGTCTATACCAAGAGCTGCCGCGGGCAGTGCTGAACGCAACTAAGCCGACGTCTATACCAAGAGCTGCCGCGGGCAGTGCTGACCGCAACTAAGCCGACGTCTATTATAGTGGCCTAAAAAAACCGGACAGGAATTTAATAACTTTAAAATTTCTGTCACATTCAAATTTAAGCTAAGTTAATCAAATCATTTTAACTAATCTCAACTTTTTATCAATGTTTTGGCAAAGGTGATTTTAATAAATTGAATAGACAAATCCTTAATTGTCATTGATCAATATGGGTTTATGCTGCTTAGTTTTTATGTTGTAACTACCTGATTGTGTCCGTGTTGCCTATAACTGCCAATAATATTCCTGCCCCGTCAGGGGCGAAATAATTTTTTGCAGTAATTTACAGTCTGTCAATCATCGTATAACATGCCATCTGATCTATCTGTTTCGCCCCATACGGGGCTTTACACTGATTAATGGCCATAAGGACGGGCTACGCCCATCCCTGAATCATTTCAGGCCTAGGCCTGAAGAAAAAAAAGAGACCCGCGGGTCTCTTTTTTTCCATATCTGAATGCCTCTGTTAATTATCCGATGCCATCAGCAGGAAGGGCTTCATTTCAAAGCTGTGATAGAATGGCCTCAGCCGTTCGGTATTATAGTGTTCGGCAACGTTCACGATTTTCTTTGAAGAGGTGATAACATCTATCGGAACATTGTCATACCTTCCGTTCTTAAGGACCACTATCCTGCCATGAAGGCCTTTCAGGATAAGATCGAGCGCCAGATTTCCGTATGCCATAGGCACAATCGAGTCAAGTGCGTCAGGATCGCCGCCGCGTACCATATAGCCAAGCTTCTGGGTTATGCAGTTGATTGTTTTTCCGTTGTTGTATTTGGGCGACAGCTCCTTCAGCTGATCAGAAACCAGATCACCTATTCCGCCAAGTTTTGCATGGCCGTAGGCATCTTTTTCCTGACCTGAGAAGATCATCTGTCCGCCCTTGAACATTGCGCCTTCGGAAACGAGAACAACCGAATACCTGCTGGGATTGTGATTCCTGTCTTCAATGAGAAGCCTTGCCAGTTGATCAATGTCAAATTCGTATTCGGGGATAACGCATCTGTTTGCTGCTCCGGCCATGGTGGGAAGCATGGCGGTGAACCCGGCATAGCGTCCGAATACTTCCAGTACCAGAAGCCTTTCGTGCGATCCGGCTGAAGTTCTCAGACTGTTAGTCATCTGGATAGTCCTGGTTACGCAGGTACTGAAACCGATGCAGTAGTCAGTTCCGGGAACATCATTGTCCATCGTTTTCGGAATCGCAACTATCTTAACTCCCTTTTTGTAAAGATGAACGCCGTAGCTAAGTGTGTCATCGCCGCCTATCGGGATGAGATAATCGACTCCGAGCCAATCCAGGTTCTTGATGACTTCAGGTGTGAGATCATTGATCTCTGCACTGTAGGCATCTTTGAGATGATCCGGAACATTACTCTTTGACATATGGCTCGGCCTTGTCCTCGATGTATGAAGAAAAGTACCGCCGGTGCGTCCTGCCTTGTTCACTATATCATCTGTCAGAATCTGGTAACAATTGCTGTTGTCGGCCTTATTATCCCTGATCAGTTCGATGATTCCGGCCCATCCCCTGCGGAGGCCGATAACTTTGTATCCTTCCCTGTTTGCCCTGATGGTAACCGCCCTTATTGCAGGATTAAGACCTGGGACATCTCCCCCCCCTGTAAGGATCGCGATCACTCCTTTTGTTTTTTTTACTTCTGCCATGACCTTCTGCTTTTTATTTTTATTTGAAACCATTTCGTGAAATTTTTGCCCCCTAAAATAATTTATTTTGATGAATTGGTGAAAAGTTTATTCATTTGAGCCATCCACATAACGCATTCGGAGCTGGTCACCTCTCCGCTGTGCCTGCCGCCTTCAAAAAAAACAGCCGGTTTTTCCGTATCCTTTCCGGTTTCCTTGTTAGTGAGAGCCATCTGAAATATCGGCCTTCCCTCAAAACTCCTGTCAACCTCATAAACCTCAACCAGGCCGGTGTACTCCTTCTCCCGGAGGCGAAGCCACGAACAGATAACCTCAGGTGAGTGACAGGCGCCGAAGGCCAGAGTGTCGCCCGGTTCGTACTGTACACCGGGATGTTTCACGACCGGAAAATAATTGATGCCGTGACGGAAGCCCGTCATACTGTACTGTATGTTTTTATTTTCGGGCTGTGCTGCCAGCAATGCCGGGATCAGCGTTAACCCGGCCAGAATATGAGTCTTTCGCATAGTGGATTATAGAATTCCTCCAAAATAAAAGAAATTATCGCGACAAAAAGCATAAGCCGGTACCGCTTACCCTCTCTTTGATATTATTTCCAGCTTGTCAATATCAAGTATCTCGATCGTCTTTCCCGTTGTCCTTATTATCCCGTCGCGCTTAAAACCAGAGAGGGTTCGTATTACATTTGCAGTACTCATACCGATATAGTCGGCAATCTCCTTCCTTGACACCGGGATATCAAAAACCCGCGATTTGAAAATATCCTTCATAAGATAAAGAAGAACAAATGCCACCCTGCCGGCCAGATTCTTCTGCCTTATGTCGAGCGTCTGACTTATTATCTTCTCACTTATCCTGGAGATCCTGGTAAACAGGTTGATTGCGAATGAACTGTTCCTCAGAAAAAGATCCTTTATGAAATCGATTTTGACCGAACAGACTACCGAATCCTCAAGTGCGGCCACAGAGTATTTATACCTTTCACCCGAAAAGACGCTCATGGTGCTTACAAATTCAAAGGGCCGGGTGATGGTTAAAATTTGCTGCTCCCCGTCGTCGGTGATTCGGAAAAGCTTGACCAGCCCGTGCTTCAGGTATTTGAAATGGGTTATCGGGTCGCCCTGATGATTTATTATCTCTCCCCGTGAATAGCGAAGCTCTTCCTTATTGTTGCACAATTCGCGGATATAATGGTCATCAAGACTGGAAGACGCGACATCCCTGAATTCACAGTCAGCACATATGCAGGTTTTGATCCTGGTGTCCACAAAGGTCCGTTTTTTACAAAGTTAGAATTTTCAGGCTTACTTTTAACCGGTCTTATTTGTTTTATTTGGAACTTTGGCCTTATTTTATATCGACAGGCTGAATGACAACTAATTAACTAATTGTGATTTACAGAACTGATTATCATATACATTCAAGGTTCAGCGACGGGAAGTCGCTTCCGGAAGATTATATCGGCCATGCAGTTGAGGCCGGACTTAAGGAGATTGGCTTTGCTGATCATCTCACACTTTTCAGGGACGATGCAACCGACTGGAGCATGAACGCCCCCAGGGTAGGACCTTACCTTAAGCATATCTCAAACCTTGCCCGGAATACAAGCAGCATTAAGGTAAGGAAAGGCCTTGAAGTTGACTACTTCCCCGGGAAGGAAAACGGAATAAATTCTTTCCTGGGCGGCCTGAAGCTCGACTTTGTGATCGGATCGGTCCACTACCTGGGGATTGAAACCGTCGACCTGGGACGGGAATTCTACGCCGGGAAGGATATCAACAGGATTTATGAGGATTATTTCGACCATGTTACGGCAGCTGCCGCTTCAGGTCTGTTTGACATAATTGCTCATTGCGACCTGGTTACCATTTATGGATACAGGCCGACAACCGACCCGGAGGGCCTTTACAGGAAGCTGGCCCGGAGCTTCAAAAAGCATGATGTTGCATTTGAGATCAATACCAACGGAAGGAACCGGCCTGTCGGGGATTTTTACCCCGACCGCAAATACCTCAGCATTTTCCGGGAGGAGAACGTTCCCGTTTGCGTCAATTCCGATGCCCATATGCCTGCAAGGGTGGCACAGTATTTCGACGAAGCCTACGAACTGGTTAAAAGCGCAGGGTATACGGAAATGGCTGTATTTGAAAACAGGGAACGCTTCCTGATCCCGATTGAATGATAGGCCGGCTCAATCAATTTATTCCGGTCAATGCCCCACCCGGGGGGGAGTCCCAGGTATACACCGGCGTGGGATCTGAAACTGAAATGCATATCCCCCTTTTTCAGGCCTCCAGTATATGCTCAAGGAAGATCTTGAGGCCGATAGCTATAAGGATCAGACCTCCGATGATCTCAACCTTGCTGCCAAGCCTTGTTCCTGCCGATTTGCCGATTCTGATGGCGGTCATGGATGCAAGGAAAGTGACTGCTCCTATTATTACCGCCGAATACCATATCCTTATGCTCAGAAAAGCAAAGCTGATGCCAACGGCAAAAGCATCGATACTGGTCCCTACCGCCATCGATAATCTTTCCATGGGGCTGTCAAAGTCTGTCCTGCTTTCTGTCTCCTCATCCTCCCTGATACCTGCGATTATCATCCTGATTCCAAGGATTGCAAGAAGAATAAGGGCAACCCAGTGATCGGTTGTTTTCATGAAATCGCTGACCAGCGACCCAAGAAAATATCCCGCCACAAGAAATCCTGCCTGGGAAACTGCCATTAAGAGGCCAAACCAGACGGCATCACGGAAAATGATCCTGTTACGGACCACGCCGAATGAAAGGGAAACAGCAAAAGTGTCGAATGACAAACCAAGGGCTACTGCAAGAATGGTAATGAAATCCATGGATTACCTTTAAAAGCCTCAAATATAATAAATGTATATATTTGACCCCATAAAATATGCCATGCATGCGAAGCGTGATTCAGAGAGTAACCAGGGCATCGGTGGAAATCGGAGGCCGGAAACATTCGGAAATCGGACCCGGACTTCTTCTTCTTATCGGTATCGAAGAATCGGATGACAATTCTGATGTGGAGTGGCTCGCGTCAAAAGCAGCCCGGCTAAGGATCTTTGACGACCCGAATGGCGTCATGAACCTCTCTGTAATGGATACCGGCGGTGATGTCATGGTAATCAGCCAGTTCACCCTTCATGCCAAAACTAAGAAAGGAAACAGACCATCTTATATAATGGCCGCCCGGCCTGAAATTGCAATACCTCTCTACAACCAATTCGTAAACACGATATCAGGAATACTGGGGAAGAGTGTCGCGACAGGTGAATTCGGAGCAATGATGCAGGTGGAACTGGTAAACGACGGACCGGTAACAATCATAATTGACACCAGGGAAAAGGAATAAACTGTTCCTCAATAATAAATCGGCACTTCATGCAGGATAAAATCGAAATCACTCCGGATAAAGCTTTCAAAAGATCAATACTGGTTGTAACTGCCTTTGCAGCCTATCTGACACCGTTTCTGGGTTCGTCGGTAAACCTTGCCCTGCCATCCATAGGAAAGGACCTGAATGCCAGCGCAATCGGACTTGGATGGATAATAAGCAGTTTTATTCTTACATCCGCTGTCTTCCTTGTGCCTTTCGGACGACTGGCCGACATAGCCGGAAGGAAAAAGATCTTCACGGCAGGTCTTGCATTATTCACAGTATCGACTCTGCTGATAGTATTTGCCTGGAACATGACATCGATGATTGCCTTCAGGATAATCCAGGGAATTGCCGGAGCCATGATCTTCGGTACCAGCATGGCTATAATCACATCCGTATTCCCGGCAGGAGAAAGAGGAAGGGCAATGGGGATAAATGTCACAGCCGTTTATCTTGGCCTGTCGACCGGCCCGATAATCGGAGGCCTGCTGACAGAGTCGTTTGGCTGGAGGAGCCTTTTCGCCTTCCTTGTGCCTTTTGGCATTGCCGCCATTATACTCATAACCACACAGATAAAGAAAGAATGGGCTGATTCAAAAGGCGAAAAATTCGATCTGACAGGCTCGCTGCTGTATGGTGTCGGCCTTTTTGGGGTTATGTACGGCTTTTCCAAACTGCCGTCGGCCGCGGGTTGGATATTCCTGATCGCCGGAACAGCGCTGGGTGTGTTTTTTGTTCTTTTTGAAAGAAAAACCGATAACCCGGTTTTTGATGTGAGACTGCTGTTCAGGAACAGGATCTTCGCATTTTCGGGAATGGCTGCACTGATAAACTATTCCTCAACCAGCGCCGTTGGATTTTTCATCAGCCTTTACCTGCAGTACCTCAAAGGATTTGACGCCAGGGAAGCAGGATTTGTCATGATATCGCAGCCTATAGCAATGACCCTCCTTTCGCCCATTGCCGGAAGACTGTCGGATAAGCATGATCCCGGGAAAATAGCTTCCATAGGGATGGGATTCACGGCTGCAGGCCTGGTTGCACTTTGCTTTCTGACTCCCGTCACACCAATCAGCACCATTGTGATTCTTCTTACGGTGCTGGGGATCGGCTTCGGACTCTTCTCTTCACCAAACTCGAATGCGATAATGAGTTCCGTTGAAAAACGCTACCTGGGAATCGCTTCGGGAGTGGTCGGAACCATGAGAATGGTCGGACAAATGTTTTCCATGGGTATTGCCATGATGCTGATCTCCCTGTTCATTGGAAATAAAACCATCAATCCTGACACTTATCCCGGATTTCTTTCAGGCATGAAAACCGGATTTGTGATCTTTGCTGCACTGTCGCTCCTGGGAATATTTGCCTCACTGGCAAGGAACAGGAGGACCTGATTCCCTGCAACGGGGAGTGCATACAAAGAACCGACGCTTTACAAGTACATTTTCATTTCTTGCTGAAAAATACCAGTCCGCCGCCGACAAAAATTAATATTTTCAATATTTATCAAAACAAAAAGCATTATATTGACTGCGTCCTTTTTTATGGTTTATAAAAGGGAACATCACTAATTTGCAAAGGTTTATGACAAAACTATACGAGAAGCTTATTAAAAAGGCCCCGTCGGAAAACGAGATCAGGAAGGGTCTAAAGGCTGTGTCGGGGATGACGGCAGGAGACTCCGACAAGCGACTTCTGATGAGTATACTGAATTCCATCGACCTGACAAGCCTGAATATCACCGATAATAAAAGCACAATACTTCATCTGACAGGAAAGGTAAACAGCTTTTCAGGACGTTTCTCCAACATCCCGAATGTTGCTGCAATATGCGTGTATCCCAATTTCGTATCGTTTGTAAAGGAAAAGCTTACCGCTAAAAATGTGAGAATAGCATCGGTGGCAGGAGCTTTCCCCACGTCGCAGACCTTCAGGAGCCTCAAGGTTTCAGAATGCAAGATGGCCGTGGAAGCCGGCGCCGATGAAATAGACATGGTTATTCCCGTGGGGGCATTCCTGGGAAATGATTTTGAACAGGTTGCCGGCGAGATCCGTGAAGTAAAGGAAGCCATTGGCAACAGGCAGCTGAAAGTCATTATTGAATCGGGAGTGCTCGGCGACTATGAAAGCATCTTCAAGGCATCGATGATAGCCATGGATGCCGGCGCTGACTTCATCAAGACCTCGACCGGGAAAACCCCGGTATCCGCAACACCCGAAGCAGCTTACATAATGTGCAGGGCTATCAGCGATTTCTGCGACGAAACCGGAATACGGGTCGGATTCAAGGCTGCCGGAGGAATCTCAACAACCAGCGATGCCCTGATGTACTTCAACATTGTCAGAAGTCAGCTCGGAGAAGCCTGGCTTAACAATTCACTTTTCAGGATAGGAGCCAGCAGGCTGGCAAACAATATTCTTGCTGATATATCCGGAAGCCCGAATGATTATTTCTGATCAATCAGTAATTCCCAAAAACTGACCTGATATCTTTTAGGAATCATTACTTTTGTGGATTATTCCGCAAAGGTTATGTTCACTGGCGCCGAAATACAGGATACGATAAGGCCGCAGATCAACATCAGGATAGATGTTGACAGACTGCTCCCCGATTCGGTATTCACCAGGCTCGACAATGTACCGGAACATATAAGGATTGCGGACTCAATCAAGAATATCAGGCGGACGTCCGGGACGCCCGAGGTCGTTATAACGGATACCACTTCGGTCTGTGCCCGTAACAGCATCGCTGATGCAACCTTTTCTGACCCTTCGGGATTATTCCGCAACATAGAGGGATCGCAGCCTGTTTTCTATCCTTACAGAAATACTGAAAAACCCGCCGCGGCATTCGCGGAGCACACCTCAACGGCTGCAGGAAACCTCAGGGACGGAATCCTGATGCCCATGAAGCCGCTTCACCACGACTGGCTTATCGGTGTCATATTCCTTTCAGCAAACCTTTGGCTGATAGTACGATCGGCAAACCGCGGCTTTTACAGGGGAACGACAAGGTTTTTCCTTTTCCGCGGCATCAACGAATCATCGTCACGTGATACCGGGGCACTTTTCACATGGCAGTCGACTATCCTCAACTTCGTCACATTCACTGTGATGGCTCTGTTCCTTTACTCGTTCGCGGAACTCCGGGGCATGATCCCACAGGGTATTTCTTCATTCGTCTTCATGCTTGTTTGCCTGGGGGCTATTATTGCAGGAATCACCTCGCGACATCTTGTCTGTACAGCAGCCGGAAGCCTGAGCAATAAGCGGGAGGTATTCGACGAGTATCTTGTAACGATTTACAACTCCTACAGGTACACCTCAATTTTGCTTCTGGCAATAGTAATAATGCTGGCTTATACAGCCTTGCTGCCGGAGAAAATACTTCTCGGGGCCGGTATCGTCATTTCCCTGATTTTCTACCTGCTCCGCACATTCAGGCTCTTTTTGATTTTTATAAAGAGGAATATTTCCGTTTTATATTTGATTTTGTACCTTTGTGCGCTGGAAATTTTGCCTGTTCTGATCCTTATAAGGTATTTCAACCAGCTTGGTTTATCATGAGAATTATTACCTCAGAAGTAAAACATAAACTGTAAAGAATTGAAAATAAAAAAGATCCTTGTTTCACAGCCAGAACCCAACAACCCGAAATCTCCGTATTACGACCTGGCAAAAAAATACAACCTCAAGGTTGATTTCAAGCCGTTTATACAGGTTGAGGGTGTGTCGGCAAAGGACTTCCGCCAGCAGAAGATCAATATCCTCGATTTCACTGCGATAATCTTCACAAGCAAGACCGGAATAGATCATTTCTTCAGGATTTGCAGCGAACTCAGGGTATGCGTTCCCGACACGATGAAATATTTCTGCATCACTGAAAATGTTGCCTTCTATCTTCAGAAATACATTGTTTACAGAAAGCGCAAGATATTTCACGGCAAATCAAAGTTCCAGGACCTGGTTGACCTCATAATCAAACACAGGGACGACAATTTCCTGGTGCCCCTTCCCGAACCCCATAATGCTGAAATACCGGAGGTCCTCGACAAAAACAGTATCAAGTACACAATAGGAACATTTTACAGGACTATCAGCAATCATTTCTCAAATTCAAGCGATTTCGATTACGACCTGCTGGTTTTCTACAGCCCGTCAGGGATAAAGTCGCTTAAAGAGAATTTCCCTGATTTTGTTCAGGGAGATATCAAGATTGCAGCTTTCGGCCCCACTACCGCATGCGCCGTGGAGCAGGAGGGTCTGAGGCTTGACATAAACGCACCAAATCCGAAGGCTCCGTCAATGACAATGGCTCTTGACGAGTACCTCAAGGAATTTAACAGGAACTGCAAATAGTTTATTTCCCTGTTCCGGCATCCCGGCCCGGAACCCTGCTGCGGAACATCCCGGGGAAATCATACTCTGAGATGGAAAAAGGCGAAAGGCAGACATTCTCAAGGAATGAAAGGCTTTGCAGAACCAGGCTGATCGAAGAGCTGTTTGAAAAAGGAAATACTTTTCATACTTCTGTTTTCAAGGTGTTATGGGCCATCCCGGGTTCATCCATTCCATCTCCCGCACAGGTCGCCGTGAGCGTGCCAAAAAAGGGATTCAGGCATGCAACCGACAGAAACCTGCTTAAAAGAAGAATCAGGGAATCATACCGACGCAGAAAACACACGCTTTACTCTTTTCTCCGGGAGGAAGGCATCAGCATCACTTTTATCCTGATCTACCGCAGCAGTAAAATTGCCGGCTTCGACTTAATCGACAAAGCAGTGGAAGAGGTGATTGAAAAGCTCTGCAAAAGCGCAGCCTCCCTGCCAGTCAAAAGTTAAATTTGTTTTAAATATTTCTATACCAGCCCGATTGCATGATTTTCTTCTTATTTTCGCTCCGTAATTCATTACACATTTAATCAGTCAGAAATGAAAAAAACAAGGCCGGTCAGGTTTGCTGCAATTGTCGCCATACTGATCACAGCAGGAATAAGCATCTCATTCCTGGCGACCCAGGAAACACGAGATTTCAGGATAGCCAAAAACCTCGATATTTTTCTTTCACTTTACAGGGAACTCAATACCTTCTACGTGGATGAAGTGAATCCCGACAAACTTGTAAAAACCGGGATTGACAACATGCTCAAGAGCCTCGATCCCTATACTGTTTACTATCCCGAGTCGGAGAGCGATGAAGTTGCTTTCATGACAACAGGCAAATACGGCGGCATTGGCTCGCTGATAAGGGGAGGCGGCGAATATGTGGTTATATCACTTGTTTACAGGGATTTCCCGGCTGATCTGGCCGGAATAAAGGCAGGAGACCTTCTTAAAAAGGTCGACGGCGCCTCGCTTAAAGGAGCCGATACCGAAGAAGTAAGCCAGAAACTGAAGGGTAATCCGGGAACAACGGTAACCCTTACTATCGAAAGGAACGGCAGGGAAATGGATGTGCCGGTGAAAAGGGAAAAAATCGAGATCCCTTCCGTACCTTTTTACGGAATGCTGGACGAAGAAACCGGATACATAAGGTTCACCAACTTCACCCAGAATTGTACGGAAGAAGTCAAAGACGCTCTGCTCAAACTTAAAAATGAAAACGCAAGGAAAATTGTCCTCGACCTGAGAAGCAATCCGGGAGGACTTCTGACAGAAGCCGTCGATATAGTGAACCTTTTCGTGGGCCCGGGTAACGAAATTGTGTCGACAAAGGGAAAGGTGAAACAGTTCGACGAATCATTCAAAACGACAAAAGCAGCCGTTGACCAGAATATTCCCCTTGCCGTGATAATAAACAGGGGATCGGCATCGGCATCTGAAATAGTGGCCGGGGCAATCCAGGACCTCGACCGCGGTGTGGTTGTGGGTCAGCGTTCCTATGGAAAAGGACTGGTGCAGATCACACGACCCCTCAGCTACAACAGCCATCTGAAAGTGACCACGGCAAAATATTACATCCCCAGCGGCCGATGCATCCAGGCTCTCGATTTCTCACACCCCAACGAGGATGGCAGTGTTGGTATCATCCCTGATTCACTTATTACTGAATTCAAAACTCGCAACGGAAGAGTGGTAAGGGACGGAGGTGGAATATCTCCCGATATAGATGTCGTTCCGGCAACATTGAGCCAGATCGCGGCTGAACTATATATGAGAAACTACATATTCGATTATGCAACCAGATATTTCTGGGCTAACCCTGCTCCGGAATCCCCGGAAAAATTCTCAATTTCAGATCAGGTTTATACTGATTTCAAAAATTACCTCGGGGAACGTAAATTCAGCTACAGCACCATCACTGAGCTTTCGCTGAATGAGCTGATCTCCAATGCAAAAAAGGAAAAATACTACGACCTTCACAAGGACCTCTTCTCTGAACTTCAGAATGAGCTCATGCATACTCTCGACAACGACCTCGAAACATTCAGAAGTGAAATCACCGAACTGCTTGCCGACGAGATCATAGGGCGCTATTTCTACGAGGAGGGATCAATTAAATTCAGTCTTGGTACCGACGAACAGGTTAAAAGAGCCGTCGAAATACTAAAAAGAGGCGACGAATACAACTCTGTCCTGCAGGGCAAATCAGGATCAATACTGATAACCCATGATGATAACGGGATTATGACCGGTTTTAAATACGGACCGGATCATGGCGATGAGGTGAATATCTGATAATCATAATTCATCATTGGGCTGAACAGGGTCATCCTCAAATAGCTCTTTCTTCCAGATAGGCAGTTTTTCCTTTATCAGTCCGACAATTTTTGTGCAGGCTCCAGCCGCCTGTTCCCTATGACCTGCCGATACCATCACCACCAGCGACAGTTCTCCGGCATTAACAACACCCTTTGAATGGATTATTTCAAGGGTTCTTACATCGTCATACTCCGACTGCACGGTCTTGCTTATCTTCTCTGCTTCCATAATAACCATTTCTTCGTAAGCAGAGTATTCAATTGCCCTGACCCGCTTCCCGTCGTCTTTACTGTCGTTTCTTACCTGACCCAGGAAAAGCGAATGCGCTCCGCATTCCTTTTTCTCTCCGCCTTTCGCAATAAGCTCCGAGATGATTTCTGCTGTTAAGGGACCTTTTACCAGACGCATAATAATATGTTTATTGTTAATATGTTAACACTGTTTTTCACCCGCCTGCGAAGGGAGGCATGAAAGCCAGCTCATCGCCATCCCGTAGCAGGGGGTCCTCGTTAATGATAGCCCTGTTAAGCGCTATATTGTAAGTGTAATGCTCAATTCCCGGAAAATCATCGCCTATTCTGTGAATAAGGTCAGAGTATGATCCGACCCCGGAATAATGTTTCCTTCGCATTTCCGTAAAATCTGCAAGCACCCCGAAAAACAATACATCAACTTCCATATCTTTTATTATCTCACGCGGTTTTGGATTGCCGCTGGTGTTACTCTCCTTAAGGCATCAGCGCTCATCAGTGAGCTTCGAGCCAGTTTCTGCCTGTTCCGCAATCGACCTTTAGAGGAACATCAAGCCTGGCGGCATGCGACATCTCATGAACAACCATTTCCTGAAGCCTGTCAAGTTCACCGGGCACAACCTCAAAGATTAATTCATCATGCACCTGAAGAATCATTTCAGAAGCGTATTTTTCACTCTTAAGCCTCTCATGGATCCTTACCATGGCTATCTTGATGATATCGGCTGCAGTGCCCTGGATGGGGGCATTTATGGCATTCCTTTCGGCATTGCCCCTTACAACCTGGTTCCTCGACTGGATATCGCGCAGATATCTCCTGCGACCGAACATGGTAGTAACATATCCTGTCTCCCTTGCCTTTCTGATACTCTCGTCCATGTACTTCTTAACACCCGGGTATGAATTGAAATATCCGTCGATAAGATCCTTTGCCTCTTTCCTTCCTATTGTAAGCCGTTCCGAAAGTCCGAATGAAGAGATCCCGTAAATGATCCCGAAATTGGCAGTCTTTGCCCTGCTTCTCATTTCCCGGGTAACATCCTTAAGGTCGACGCCAAATATCTTCGAAGCCGTTGCCGCGTGTATGTCGTTCCCCGAAAGGAAGTCGCCGATCATGTTGGTGTCGCCGCTGAGATGCGCCATAAGCCTGAGCTCGATCTGCGAATAATCGGCCGAAAGAAAAAGATTTCCTTCCTCCGGGACGAAAGCCTTTCGTATCTCCCTTCCCCTCTCGTCCCTTACCGGAATATTCTGAAGATTCGGATTGTTTGAACTCAGACGGCCCGTTGATGCCACTGCCTGGTTGTATGAAGTGTGTATCCTTCCAGTCTTCCTGTCGACCAGTTGCGGCAACGCCTCCACGTATGTTGAAAGCAGCTTCTTAAGTCCCCTGTATTCAAGTACTTTGTTTATTATGGGATGGCGGCTGGCCAGCCTTTGCAATATCTCCTCGCTGGTATTGAACTGTTTTGTCTTTGTCATCCTGGCGTTGTCGTCGAGCTTAAGCCTTATAAAAAGGACCTCGCCCAGCTGTTTCGGAGAAGAAATATTGAATTCCATTCCGGCAAGGGAGTGGATCTCCCCCTCAAGAGTCAGGATGTCTTCCCGGAGGCCGGTCGCGATAGCTTTAAGATTATCCTGGTTTAGCTTCACTCCGGTCCTCTCCATGTGGGCCAGCACTCCGATAAGCGGCATTTCTATGCCGGTGGCAAGCTCCGATAATCCCTCGGCTTTAAGCCTGGGTTCGAACAATTCCTTCAGCTGAAAGGTGACGTCGGCATCCTCAACGGCATATTCCTTTATCAGGTCTACAGGAACGGAACGCATGTTAAGTTGGTTTGCTCCCTTCTCGCCGATAAGCGATTCGATGTGGACCGGGCTGTACGAGAGATAACTCTCTGCCAGCAGGTTCATGTTGTGTCTCATGTCGGGCTCGAGCAGGTAGTGGGCGATCATAGTGTCGAAAAGACTGCCTTTCACCTCAATCCCGTAGTTTGCAAGCACCTGGATGTCAAACTTCATGTTCTGACCGATCTTCCTTATTGCCGGATTCTCAAGAACCGGCTTCAGTATTTTCAGCTTCATGGCAGTCTCATCTCCTGATTCAGGAAAATGAACGAGCCATCCCGATCCTTTTTTCCACGAGAATGAAATTGCAACAAGCTCTGCTTCCAGGGGTTCAATGCTGGTGGTTTCCGTGTCAAAACAGATCTCTTCCTGCTTCATGGCTTCAGCGGCAAACTCCTCAAGCTCTTTTTCCCCTTCAACAAGGATGTAATTATGATCCACGCTATCGATACCGGCTTTGCCTGATGAAACTTCCGGAAGCTGTTCACTGCCGAAGAGGGTGCCCTGCGACGGCCCGGTTGGATGTGCGTCAGCTGATCCTCCGCCGGAGGCAGCGGTGTTTCTGTCAAGCTCCGAAAAAACTTCTGAAGCAATGGTCCTGAACTCCAGTTCGTCGAAAAGCTTCTTTAGTTTTTCGCGGTCGGGAGTCTCGAGTATAAGGTCTTCTTCCCTGAATTCAACGGGTACATTGATCTCGATTGTAGCCAGGGTCTTTGAAAGCTCAATCTGCTCCCTGTTCTCCTCGATGATCTCCTTAAGCTTTCCTTTCAGCTTACCGGTGTTCCTGAACACTTCTTCAACCGAACCATATTCGGAAATCAGTTTCATCGCGGTTTTCGGACCCACGCCGGGGGCTCCGGGAATATTGTCGGCAGTATCGCCCATGAGGGCAAGTATGTCAATAACCTGAATGGGATCGCTAACGGAAAACTCCTGCTTTATCTCGTCCACACCCCATCTTACCGATTCATTCCCGCTCCTCGATGGTTTGAACATGTAGATATTATCGGAAACAAGCTGGGCAAAGTCCTTGTCGGGTGTCATCATGTAAGTTTCAAATCCGCTGGCAGAAGCTTTTTTTGCAAGGGTTCCTATAACATCATCGGCTTCATAGCCGGGACAGTCGAGTATGGGGATCCTGTATGCCCCGATAAGTTTTTTAATGTAGGGAACTGCAGCCTTGATATCTTCAGGTGTGGCATCACGGTTAGCCTTGTATTCCTTGAAAATCTTATGCCTGAAGGTCGGTTCCGGAGTGTCAAAAACCACTCCGATATGGGTTGGCTTTTGCTTCTGAAGCACTTCCCTGAGTGCAAGCAGAAACCCGAAGATGGCCGAGGTGTTCATTCCGCCGGAGGTAACCCGGGGATTCCTGATAAAGGCGTAATATGCACGGAAAATCAATGCATAAGCATCCAGCAGGAAGAGTTTTTTAGGTGTGTTTTCTGACATGGCATTATTATTCATTATCCGAAGCATACCACTCTGCAAAAGAAGTGGCTGTCTCGTAAAGCTTCAAACTATGAAGCTTCACTCCCGCGGGAAGTTTTTCTTTGATCCTCAATGCAAAATCGGCAGCAAGATTCTCGCATGTCGGCTGGTAATCCACAACCACGGCATTCCCGAACATGGTCCTGCAGGCTTCCGTTTTTTCACTGTCCTGATATGCCGATATGGTTACCGAATGATCAAAGATACTGATTATCTCTTTGTGGACTATTTTTTTCAGATCGGTAAAATCGATCACCATGCCGTTTTTGGGATTATTCCGGTCCTCAACAGGCGTTCCCGAAACTGTTACAAAAAGCTTGTAGGAATGGCCGTGAACATTTCTGCACGGACCGTCATAATTCCAGAGCGCATGAGCCATCTCGAAGGAGAATTCCTTTGTTACCCTGATATTTTTCGTCATTAGAAGCAATTTAAATACTTACGCAAATTTAACCAACTTCGCCGGAAAAAGTTTGCCGCGAAAGTCAGTTAATGGCGCAATAAAGCAATATTTGTCATGTTATAAGCAGGATATAGTTTAAAATATGTATCTTTGTTCCCTTATTTTTCTTCAATTCATCCCCTTGTAAATGACTGAGAACAACATAAAGCTTACTTTTCCTTCTCTCTTCGGTGAGACAGTAAGAAAATTCGGAGATCATTATTCCTACGCTTTTGTAGGTGATAATCCCCGGACCTACAATGAGTCAGCAAGAGAGATCAGGGCCCTGATGGCTTTTCTTGAGAAGCTGGGAATCGAACCCGGCGACAGGGTAGCTATTTTGAGCAACAATATGCCGAACTGGAGTTCTGCCTTCTTTTCGATAACCTTCATGGGCGCGATCGTGGTTCCGGTACTTCCGGATTTCTCCCCGAATGAGGTTAGCAATGTTCTTACGCATTCCGGAGCAAAGGCTCTTTTTATTTCCTCATCACAGATAAACAAGATCGAGGAATTCAAATCGGATGAACTCGAAACCCGGATACTCATCGATGACTACACCATCCTTTCACACAGAAATAAAACATCAATATTTGATCCTCCCGCCGAACCGGTAAAGCAATACGACGTGAAGGAAGACGACCTTGCTTCCATCATTTACACTTCAGGCACAACCGGCCGCTCAAAGGGAGTGATGCTGACACACAGGAATATCTGCTTCAATGCCATGAAGGGCAAGGTGATCCAGCCTGTAAACGAAAATGACAGGTTCCTTTCTGTACTGCCCCTTTCACACACTTACGAGAATACCCTCGGGCTTATTCTTCCCGTGCTTGGCGGAGCATGTGTTTACTATCTCAGGAAGCCCCCTACACCTTCGGTTCTGATTCCGGCTATGGAGGAGGTTAAACCAACGGTTATGCTGACAGTGCCGCTGATCATGGAGAAAATTTACTTCAATAAAATTCTGCCTGCCTTCACTGAGAAGAAACTGCTGAACCTGCTATATAAAATTCCATTCATACGGAAGAAACTTCATTCAATTGCCGGGAAAAACCTCTATAAGACATTCGGAGGGCACCTGAAATTCTTCGGAATCGGCGGGGCTAAACTAAACAAGACTGTTGAGAGATTCCTTATGGAGGCAAAATTTCCATATGCGATCGGCTATGGTCTTACGGAAACATCACCCCTGCTGGCCGGAGCCAATCCGTCCAAATCGGTGCTGGACTCCACCGGACCCGCAATAGAGGACATCGAGCTCAAGATAAACGATCCCGATCCCAGATCGGGCGAGGGTGAGATCTGGGCCAGGGGCGCAACAATAATGAAAGGATACTACAAGGAACCCGAGCTCACAAGTGAAGTCTTGACTCCTGACGGCTGGTTCAGAACGGGTGATCTCGGACTGTTCGACTCCAACGGCAACCTTTACATCAAGGGAAGGCTTAAAAATATGATACTCGGTTCCAGCGGCGAGAATATTTATCCGGAGGAAATTGAATCCGTCATCAACAACTTCCGCTTTGTCGTCGAATCGCTCGTTATCCAGCAGAAAGGCAAACTGGTGGCTTATGTGCATCTGAACATGGAAGAACTCGAGAAGAAGTATCAGACCCTGAAGAACGACATGACGCGCCAGTATGAACAAAAGAAGGATGAATTGCTGCTTGAACTCCAGGAATATGTCAACTCAAGAGTGAGTAAATTCGCCCAGATAAATAAAGTAGTTCTTCAGCCGGTGCCGTTCCAGAAAACAGCGACGCTGAAAATCAAGAGATATCTTTACGCCCAGGCGTAGATTCAGGAAAAAATTAAAAGTCCCGGGCTGCCTGTTTTTCACTTCGGCATGCCCGGGACTTTCATTTAACCTTCCGGTAAGATCGCGGCAAAGTCACTTTATTTCTTTGCCTCACTGTATCTCCTGCTGACTTCCTCCCAGTTCACAACATTCCAGAAAGCGTCGACATAATCAGCTCTCTTGTTCTGATACTTCAGGTAATAGGCATGTTCCCAGACATCAAGTGTAAGGAGGGGAGTTCCCTTTACAGCCGCCACATCCATAAGCGGATTGTCCTGATTCGGAGTGCTTACCACGGCAAGTTTCCTGTCGCCGGTAAGTATAAGCCATGCCCAGCCGCTTCCGAACCGTGTTTTTGCTGCATTGCTGAAGAGTTCCTTAAACTTGTCCATTGATCCGAATTCCTTAACCAGGGCTTCTGACAGCTCTGCCGAAGGTCCTGATGATTTGGGGGCAAGATTGTTCCAGAACAGAACATGATTATAAAAACCCCCCCCGTTATTTCTCACTGCATCCCCTGCAGTTGATACGGTTGCAAAGATTTCCCCGATCGATTTGCTTTCAAGGGCGGTTCCTTTGATTGCAGCGGTAAAGTTGTTGAAATAACCGCGGTGATGCTTGTCGTAGTGGATCTCCATTGTACGCGCGTCAATATAAGGCTCCAGCGCGTCATAGGCATACGGCAATGCCTGAAATACATGAATGTCAAATTTTTCCATATTGTAATAATTTAAGTTTCCGGGGCCTTCTGCAAATAAATTCAGTGATAACATCACTGTTACAATCCCAAGGCCTGCTTTTTCCAAAATGTTTTTCGGCTCCATGATCATTTAATTTTGTACATTAAACAGTAAATCTCAGGTTTTGTTCAAATGTTAACACACCCCTGCCAAACTTCCCCAATACTATTTACCCCCTTCCCTAACCTTCCCCCACGGGGGAAGGGCTGGGCAGCATTTTGCAAAGCTTATCGCCCCTTGGGATTCCGAAAGCGATCGATAGTCTTCAGGATGACCAGGTAAGGAGAATCGTCCAGAGCCTTTCCCCCATGGGGGAAACGGGAAAGGGGGTAAGTGAGATGTTTAACGGAGAAAGGATTAGTCATGTTTCGGTTTGTTTCATACCCCCTTCCCTCCCGATAGTTTTCGGGATTCCCCCACGGGGGAAGGAGCCCGGAGCCTTTCTAACCTTGGGTACAACAAAAAAGTGGTGTGGAAAACGTTTTCTTAAGAAATCAGTCTGATCCGGCCCTGTTTTTGTGGTTTATAATAATATTGAAATTAAATATCCGTTATTTTATTAACCAAAACCATTGCATATGAAAAGGTATTTTGCATTATTCATTGTTTCAGCCCTTTTATTGACACAGTTCAGCAGCTGCAAAAAAGATAAGGGAGACCCGCCTGTTTTGCCTCCTGCCGGATCGATGGCAATTGACTTCAACAATTTTGATCAGACTGGAAAAGGCGAGTATCCAGTGTCTTTTCCGAAGAGCTCGCCGAACAGCAACTGGGAACTGGCCGCAAGCGCCGCTATGCTCTGGAATGTAATAATCTACGGCACTCTCGCGGTACCCGTTAATGCGTTTAAGCTGGCAGTAAACGAACAGCCGGTCCATATTGACGATAATACCTGGCAATGGAGCGCCTCCCCAACCGTGATGAATGAAACCTATAATGCCCGGCTCACAGGCCAGGCAACTCCTTCAAACAATGTCTGGAAAATGTATATTTCAAAAACCGGAACGGGAGGATACTCCGATTTCCTGTGGTTCGAGGGCACATCCAAACCTGACGGATCGTCCGGTCAATGGAAGCTTTATGAAAGCCAGTCAAATCCTGTCGAAATTGTGAAAATCGACTGGACTGCAGAAGCCGGAAAAGCAGTGTCAGTAAAATACACTTTCACCAAATCGGGAAATCCTTTTGCCGGAAGCAATATCGAATACGGGACGACACAGAATTCCCTGAATGCTTATTATTCAATATACTATTATAATTCTTCAGCTGAAGAATTCTTCGATATGGAAGTTGAATGGAGCACAACCATGAAAAACGGAAGAATCTCTTGTCCGAAATTTTTCGGAGACTCCAACTGGCATTGCTGGGACAGCAATTACCTTAATGCCGAATGCAGTTAAAAGTTGTTCGCAATTCTGTGAAATAACTTAAATGGCAATAATTTACCCTCGTCACCGGCGAGGGTTTTTTTTTGCTGTGATTTTTTAGTATTTTCCCCGCCTTATTTTAAAAAGGGTATTAATGTCAAAAGGAAAAAAGGCCGTTTCGCTGATTCTGCTGATTATTGTGGCAGACCAGATATTGAAATTCTGGGTAAAGACACACATGGTGATAGGCGAAGAAAGATCGCTGTTCGGCGATTGGGGTCTGCTTCATTTCATCGAAAACAACGGGATGGCATTCGGCATGGAGATCGGCGGGAAAACCGGAAAGATAATTCTCAGCCTCTTCAGAATCGCGGCTATCACGGCTATAGGCTGGTTCCTTCACTCCCTGGTAAAAAAGGAAACATATACCGGACTGATTCTCGCCGTAAGCGCTATTCTGGCCGGTGCGGTTGGGAATCTTCTGGACAGCGCCTTTTACGGTATGATTTTCAGCGAAAGCTACAGCCAGCCGGCACTTCTCTGCCCGCCCGAAGGCGGCTATTCTTCTTTTCTGATGGGAAGAGTGGTAGATATGTTCTACTTCCCTGTTATCGACACAACGTGGCCCGACTGGTCTCCTTTCCGGGCCGGTGAATCATTCATTTTCTTCCGTCCGGTGTTCAATATCGCCGATTCCGCGATAACCTGCGGTGTTTTTGCAATAATACTCTTCCAGAAAAAGATGTTCAGAGACCTGAAGTGAAAGTTTTTTAGCTGCAACAGTCTCCGATACAGTTGAGAAGAGGCAGGATGTTCTCATTCCTGAGGAAATAGTAAGTATTCTTGCCTTCCCTCTTTGAACCCAGAACCCCCCTGTCTTTCAGAATACCAAGATGATGCGATGCCGTCGACTGCTCTATCCCTATCAGATTGTGGATCTCGGTTACACTTTTCCTGTTTCCGGGTTCGAGACAACCGATTATCGATATCCTGACAGGATGAGCAATCGCTTTTAGCATCCCGGCTGCTCTTTCCAGATTGTCCGGATTTAAGTTTTTAATATCCATTCATGCTACTTTTCTATCAACAAATATATCATTTTTAATCTCAATGACCAACGGATGTATTTTGAGCTGATTTACAGAACTATTTTGTACAACCCATGTTTAACCCATTTTAGTATATTTGAAGAAAATCATATATGTCGGATCCGGGGAAAATAAGAAAACCCGTCAGGGAAGAAATGGCTCAGTTTGAAGCCTATTTCGGCAGGATGATGAAGAGCAACATTCCCCTTCTGAAAATCATTCTCAATTATGTATTCCGCCGGAAAGGGAAACAAATGAGGCCATTGCTGGTCTTCCTCACCGCCAAGCTTAACGGCGTGATAGGAGAACCGGCATTTATCGCTGCAACACTCATAGAGCTTCTTCATACGGCATCCCTTGTGCACGACGATGTGGTCGATGACGCCTCTGAAAGAAGAGGCGCACTCTCGGTGAATGCCCTGTGGAACTCAAAAATTGCCGTCCTGGTGGGTGATTACATGCTGTCAAAAGGACTTCTTATCAGCATCGGGAAAAACCGTACAGATATGCTCGAGATCACTTCCGAGGCAGTTAAATCGATGACGGAGGCAGAACTACTTCAGCTTCAGAAATCAAGAAAACTAAACCTTTCGGAAGAAGATTATTTCAGGATCATCAGGGGAAAAACAGCAGCCCTTATCGCAGCCTGCACTGCCTGCGGAGCACGATCGGCCACAGACAACCCCGATACAATCCAGCTGATGAAGGATTTCGGGGAAACCCTCGGAATAGCATTCCAGATCCGTGATGATATACTCGATTACGACGGCAAAGGGCTCACCGGGAAAAAACCGGGAAATGATATCAAGGAGAAAAAAATTACACTCCCGCTTATCCATGCGCTTGAAAAAGCTTCTCTTCTTCAAAAAAGACATATCCTCAGGATCATTGGCAACAAAAAGAAATCACGGTCAGAAATTGACGAGGTGATCAGATTCGTAACCGACAAAGGAGGCCTCGATTATGCCACGGAGAAAATGTTCCGGTACCGTGATAAGGCCCGGGCCATCCTCGATACCTACCCGCCATCCGAAGTAAGGGAAGCCCTCAGCGAATTCGTGAATTACACGGTTACACGCGATAAATAGAAATTTTACTGCACCTCCAGCTGCACCTTGGTGACATTGTCAATATCCGTGGCGTAGTACTTCGACCCGAGATAAAACAGCAATGAACTCAGCACAAGGACAAATGGCAGTATCGACAGGGCTGTCATTATATCGGAGTGATCATAAATAAATCCTATCACAATCGGAGCCATTGAAGCTCCCAGAAGGTTCTGGACCACAACTGCAATTGAATAGGAGGTTGCCCTCAGACCGGGATGGATTACATCCTGGGTAACCGAGGCTGCACCTGAGATAAACATCATTATTGTTATCCCCATTATAAGAAATGTGACATACTGAAGGATGCCCCTGAACAGGTAGAGACCAAGAAACAGCAATACAGCCGATACAAGTGTCGATATTGCAGGCAGAAGCAGCCTTGCACTGATATTGGTCTTCCTCCATTTGTCCGCCAGTATCCCCCCGAGCGGAGCTCCCACAAGAGCCAGAGCCATAATGCTGCTTGCCATGGTGCCGGCCTTGTCCTGAGTCAGCTCCCTTGTGGTTTGAAAGTATGTCGAAAGCCAGGTCAGAAGGGATGTGGTCACAAATATTGAAGCGGTGATGCCAAAATAGGTGTAAATGATGGAACGCCTCGACAAAAATTCCCTGATGATATCCTTCCTTTCCATCTTTACCTTATGGTTCGACTTATCGAAGAATGACAGATCGACTGTCTTGTAATCCTTCACGAAAAGGAACAATATCGCAACTATCAGCCCGGGCAGGGCAACAAGCCCGAAAGCATGCTTCCATCCCAGATGAGTTGCAATTATCCCTCCGAGAAACACTCCAATCGCGGTTCCCAAAGGGATCGACGCGTTCCAGAAACCCATCATCTTCGACCGTTTCTCCATCGGGTATAAACCCGAGATCAAGGCGCTCCCTCCGGGGGCATATCCGGCTTCCCCGACACCGATAAGCATCCTGGCAAGAAACAACTGGATGAAATTTCCGGTAAGTGCGCAAAGGGCCGTGGCCATACTCCATATTATTGCCATCAGTCCTATAGTCTTTGTCCTGCTCCAGCGGTCTACCAGAAGTGAGACCGGAAAGGTAAGCAGCACGATTGCCCAGTATACCGCGGAAACAAGCATCCCGCTTTGGGTATGAGAGATCCCCAGGTCGGCCTCGATGGAGGTAAACATTGATGTAACAACCATCCGGTCGATGTAATCAAACATGTACAGAAGGAAGAGCAGGCCAAACACGTAATTCGAATATCTTTTCGAAAAAAGATATCCCTTTTCGTTACCAGGAGTCTTCATGGGAGCAGTGCTAGTTTAGAGGCGCCGGGTTTAAGTATCTGCCAAGTAAATAAATTTTATTCTCCGTTATTCTTTTTTATAGTAATTTTAAGTCTTTATACGTATTCTGTGTTGTCTTTCCGTTCAAAACAGTCAATGTTGCTTAACTTTTTAACCTGACATCAAATGGGTAAATTACAACAGATACAGGATTTCATTGCTTCTGAGCCAATTGCAATGGCCGGAGTATCCCGTGATCCGAAAAAATTCGGATTCGCTGCATTCAGAGAGCTGAAAGAAAAAGGAATGAACATCATTCCGGTGAATCCCTATGCAACCGAAATACACGGATCGAAAGTATATCCGGATATTAAAAGCCTGCCTGACAACGTGAAGGGGCTGATAGTGATGACCGGCAAGGACAAGACTTCCGGCGTGATAAGGGAAGCAAGGGAAAAAGGAATAAAACACATCTGGATTCAGAAAAATGCCGAGACAGGAAAGGAGATCAGTGAGCTTGAAGGGTCGGGAATAAACCTCATCACGAATGAATGCATCCTGATGTTCTACAAGCCTGACGGGGTACATAAATTCCACGTCGCCCTCAAAAAAATTTTCAGGAGATATCCCAGATAAGAAAGTGATTGTTAATAAAATAACAAATGATGGAAGAACCCCGGAATATCCCCGATCTTGAATTCATAGTCAGGGACTACGAGTGTGACCTGCAAGGTGTTGTCAACAATGCAAATTACCAGCACTATCTCGAGCATGCCAGGCACGAATTTCTTATCTCCAGAGGAATCAGCTTTATTGACCTCCACCTCGAAGGAATTGACCTGATCGTTACCCGGGTTGAAATAGATTATAAATATCCGCTCAGAAGCCGCGACAGATTCATTGTCAAAACATTCATCAAAAGGGATGGAAATGTGAGGATCGCCTTTTACCAGGACATCTACAGGATTCCCGACAATAAACTGATTGTAAAGGCAGTGGTGACTTGCGTTTCTACCAGGAACGGGAAACCCGTTTCACCTGAACCTCTTATTGAAAAAATGCAGGAAGACCTGTAACTGATACTAATGACCTGCGTCAAAAGGACAAAAACTGACCAATTTTATTACTATAACCGTTTACACCCTTTAAAATGAAACTTAATAAACTGATTCCGTCAATCTTGTCTGCCGTCATGATTCTGTCATTTATTCCCCGATGGGGATAATAAATGCACATCCGTCCGTTAAGGCAGTATCTCCCCAGGCTCCGGTTACCAACTGGTACACCGGCGATGATTTCCATCATAACGCTCGACTGCTTCCCGTAATATTACAGTTTCGGACTGCCCCGCGGGGAACTGTCGAGGAGCGGCAAACCATCATTCCGCTGGCCGACTCCCGACAATTATGAGTTCTTCCTTTCGCTTGGCGCAATAAAGAATATCGCCCCAAAATACTTCGGCGACAGTATAAGATTCTGGAACGATGTCTTTGAACATCCCGATTACGACGATTTCTGGAAACCGAGACGCAAAATCCCCAATCGGTGACAAACCACATCGTGATGGGCCCCTGGGAACACAGCCAATGGGCTTACGGAGAGGCCGCTAATCTTGGGAATATTTACTGGGGACTGGACGCAAATAAAAGATTCATGGAACTTGAAAAGAAATTCTTTGACCATCATCTCAACGGAGCAGAAAACCCCGGAATAGCAGAGGCCACCCCATGTTTGTAACCGGATCGAACGAATGGAGGGATTTTGACAATTGGCCGCCAGCAAACGCCAAAGTGAAAAGCCTGTACTTTCACCCCGGGGAAATTGCATCATTTCAGCTTCCTTCAGTTAAGGATTCATTCGACGAATATATCTCCGACCCAATGAATCCGGTCCCGTACAGGTAGGATGTCCATGCAGCAAGGGCTCCCGAATATATGACTGATGATCAGCGTTTTGCTTCAAGAAGACCGGATGTAATGGTTTACCAGACCGCTGTTCTGGAGGAGGATATTACGGTGGCCGGTCCGGTTAAAGCCGGACTGTTCGTTTCGACAACCGGTACCGATGCTGACTATATAGTAAAGCTGATAGACGTATTCCCTCCCGATTTCAAACCTGAAGATCCGGGCACCGACTATCCGCCCGGCGGATACCAGATGCCGGTCAGGGGCGAAGTCCTGAGGGGCAAATACCGCAACAGCTTTGAAAAACCCGAACCTTTTATAACGGGCAAGATTACCGAAGTGAAATTTGAGTTGCCTGATGTAGCCCACACTTTCAAAAAGGGACACAGGATTATGATACAGGTACAGAATTCATGGTTCCCGCTTGTTGACAGAAATCCCCAGAAATTCGTGAATATCTATAAATGCTCTGATGACGATTTCGTCAGGGCAGCCCAAAGGAACTACCACGATGCGGTTCATCCTTCGCATGTCAGCCTGAATATTTTGCAATAAGGGATGATTTGCCTATGATATGAACATAATATTTGCTTAATTTGTTCCAGTTACTGTAAAACAGATACATCAGGACACAAATGGGCAAAACAAAACTTACCCGCCGGCAATTCATGGCTACCATGGCAGCCGGTACAGGATCAGTGCTTCTCGGAAATGCAGTGAGTGCAATCCCCCTCAACCGAAAAGCCAGGGTTGTGGATCCTTTCAAAACAATCACCCTTGGAAAAACCGGAATAAAAACCACTCTTCTCGGCATGGGAACGGGTTACAGCGGGTATAACCGTACATCCAGCATAACGAGGGCCGGGGTTGCAGAGTCTCTGATCAAAACCGCCTATGAAAAAGGGATCAGATATTTCGACTGCGCCGACAGCTATGGAACCCACCCTTTCACTTCTGCCGCCCTTAAGGGAGTTAACCGCGAGGACTATGTTCTCGGAACAAAAATGTGGATCACCTCCGGAGGAATTCCCGATGCAGACAAGGGTTATCCATTGACTGTTGTTGACCGGTTCCGCAGGGAACTGAATACCGATTACCTTGATATTGTTCAGCTTCACTGCATGACCGAGGGCGACTGGACCGAAAAATATCGTCGGCACATGGATGAGCTTGAAGAGCTTAAAGCAAAAAAAATCATCAGGGCTCACGGTGTTTCAGTTCATTCATTAGAAGCTCTTGAAGCAGCCGCAGCTTCTCCATGGGTTGATGTTATTCATGTCAGGATAAACCCGTTCGGCGAAAATATGGACAAAAAGGATCCTTCTCTTGTCGTGCCGGTAATCGAGAAATTCCATAAGGCGGGAAAAGGCGTTATCGCCATGAAACTCATTGGCGGCGGTAACCTCAGGAATGATCCGGAAAAAATAGATCAGTCACTTAAATTTGTGCTCGGCCTCGGAACCGTTGACATGATTATTGTCGGGTTCGAAAAACCGGATCATATCGATAATTACATCGAAAGAATAAGGAGAGTGCCAGTGGCATGACTACTAATTTCAATATTATGAAACCCACATGTATTGCAAACACAAACACGCATGTATATAATTTCAGACATATGGGTTCCATCAGGCCATTAAAATCAAAATTATATACTGATGAAAATCCGTTTACTGGTATTTCTGCTGATGTTATTCGCCGCTAAATCATCTGAAGCACAAGAAGATGACCTGTCGGAAATTCTGATGCCCGGAGCTGAGCTGGTAAAACTGGCAGGTGAGTTTTCGTTTACCGAAGGTCCTGCAGCCGATAAAGCCGGAAATGTATTTTTCACTGATCAGCCTAACGACAGGATTATGAAATGGAGCACAAGGGGCGAATTGTCAACTTTCATGCAGCCATCGGGACGGTCGAACGGGATGTTCTTCGACAGGCACGACAATCTCTGGTCGTGTGCCGATGAAAAAAATGAGATATGGAAAATTACTCCCGGTAAAGAACCGGAAGTCATTCCTTTAAGGTATGAAGACCGCCTTATGAACGGCCCGAACGACCTCTGGGTTTCGCCGGAGGGAAACATCTTCTTCACTGATCCGTTCTACAAAAGATCGTGGTGGAATCATTCTGAAATGCCCCAGGAAAAGCAGTGCGTCTATTTCATGAGCGCCGATCGCCTTACCCTCAAACGTGTTGAGGAAGAGCTTCTTCAACCAAACGGAATTGTGGGTTCCCCTGATGGAAAAACACTCTTTGTGGCAGACATCCGCGGTAACAAAACCTGGTCATACTCTATAAATGCCGACGGTTCCCTGTCAGATAAAAAACTGTTCTGCGAACTGGGATCCGACGGGATGACGATCGATTCAAAAGGGAACATCTACCTTACCGGAAAAGGGGTGACCGTTTTCGATAAGACAGGGAAAAGACTTGGCAATATTCCGGTACCTGAAAACTGGACCGCCAACATATGTTTCGGAGGAAAAAACAGAAAAGCGCTCTTCATAACCGCAAGTAAAGGGCTCTATACAATAAGAACGAGGATTAAGGGAGCTTATTGACAGAGGTGAGGCGTGTGGCATAAAGGCATAAAGGCGTAAAGGTCGTGCAAGTCGTGCAAGTCGTGCAAGTCGTGCAAGTCGTGCAAGTCGTGCAAGTCATGCAAGTCATGCAAGTCATGCAAGTCGTTTCCACTTATAACGACTGGCAGAACCCAAAGAAAAAACCGTGTGACTCCGTGTGACTCGTGGTTAAAAGAAACCCAGCAACAAGCAACAAGCAACCAGCAACCCAAATTAATTTAAAACTTTAACGTTTTTTCTGTTTTCTAAAAATAAAAATGTATAAAATTGCATTCTGATCTGGAATGTTACATCAGGAAAAGTTTTTACAAAAACGTTTCAAATGGAGGCAGAAATGGAAGGAACACGCAGGGCCGATATCAGACCGGGAATTGATGTATTGGTAGAACTTACGGAAGATAAGCGCACCGGAAGGCTTACCGGAGGACGGGTAAAAGAAATACTCACTTCTGCTCCCAATCACCCCCACGGCATAAAGGTAAAACTCGAAAACGGCCTGGTAGGCAGAATCAAACAGATCATCCAGTCAAACTGATATTTTATTATTTCGTACCTTTCCCGCAGAATTCAATCAGCCGCGACCAGTCCGGTTCACAGTGAACCGGGCGGATAATTGTGCCCCGGGTTATTGCATGCCAATAATTATTTTAACTAAATTTGAGCCGCGGGATTCCTTTTTTCCTGCACCGGCAACTTTTCTAACAATATTCCTTACATAATGAAACCCACATGAATCAAATGCACTAATACATATGTATATTATTTTCAACCGAGCTTGCGAGCTCGACGAAGTCAAACATGTGGGTTCCATCAGACCAATAAATTAAAAATCAGATACTGATGAAATACGAGGATTTAATAGTAACCGCTTTAGGCAAGTGTAGCGTTGTTTCACCGCTGAAGACCTCACAGCGCGAGGACAGCCCTGTTTATAAATTCGTAAAGGACAACGAGAGGATACTTTATGAAGGTACCCTTGAAAGCTATAACCAATACAGGGAGACCAACGAAATGCCGGCTTCGTTTGAGAAGGCCGGACCCAAGGAAGCCATTTATTTCGAACCTGCAAAAACAAAGGTCGCGATCGTGACATGCGGAGGCATTTGCCCCGGACTGAACAACGTAATCCGGGCTCTTGTCAACCAGCTCGTGTACAGATACGGCATCACACGAATCCTGGGAATCCAGTACGGATATGAAGGACTTATACCGAAATACAACCACGCGGTCATAGAACTGACGGCTCCGATGGTTAGTGATATCTATCAGTCGGGAGGGACTTTACTTGGTACTTCGAGGGGCCACCAGGATGTGGAACAAATGGTTGACACTCTTGAAATTCTCAATATCAACGTGCTTTTCTGCATAGGCGGCGACGGAACCCTCAGGGGAGCGCATGCCATTTACAAGGAAATTGAAAAACGGAGACTCAGGATTGCCGTGGCGGGAATTCCGAAAACCATCGATAATGATATCGACATGATGCAGAAGTCTTTCGGATTCGAAACCGCGTTCTCGATTGCGAACGACATTATAATGAATGCCCATAATGAAGCTCATGGAGCCTACAACGGAATAGCCCTCGTGAAACTCATGGGACGCGATTCCGGGTTCATTGCAGCCAGCGCCGCGCTTGCCGTTCAGGAGGTGAACTTCGTACTGATACCGGAGGTTCCGTTCGATCTTTACGGTCCGAGAGGATTTCTCAAAATCCTCCGTAAACGGCTCGAGGAAAGGCATCATGCCGTAATAGTAGTGGCAGAAGGAGCAGGGCAGGATTTCTTCGACTCGGAAAATGCCGAACGTGATGCATCCGGTAATGTAAAACACAAAGACATCGGAATTTACCTGAAGGAAAAAATCAGCGAGGAATTCATGGCCAAAGAGTTCCCCCACTCCATTAAATACATCGATCCCAGTTATATAATCAGAAGCGCTCCGGCAAACGCCAACGACAGCAAATTCTGCAACCTTCTGGCGCAGAATGCTGTTCATGCGGCGCTTGCAGGAAAAACCGACTTTGTGGTCGGTTACTGGAACTATGAATTCACGCTGGTTCCCATACCAATGGCTGTTGCCAAAAGGAAGAAAATAGATGTTGAAGGAGAACTCTGGTGGAACGTGCTTGAAGCTACGGGCCAGCCCATCAGCATGAAAAATCACTGATATGATCAGAAACATAATCTTTGACCTTGGAAACGTACTAATAAGCTTTGTTCCGTCAGAATACCTGGTAAAGAAAAATTACCCTGGTAACATAAGAAATACAATTCTTGCGGATATTTTTCAGAGTCCGGAATGGAAAATGCTGGATAATGGTGATATCACAGTTCCGGAAGCAATCGAATCAATAACTGCGAAATCATCCCTGAATAAGGAGGAAATTGCCCTTGTCTTCAACTTCAGGCGCGATATAATGTTTCCCCTCGATGACAATGCAAGACTGCTTCCCGCGCTTCATAAACAGGGTTACAGGCTATATTATCTGTCCAACTTCCCGTTGGATGTATTTGAAGAGATAAAAAACGATTACTTTTTCTTCAGGCACTTCGACGGAGGTATCATATCGGCCGATGTAAAACTGTCAAAACCCGACATCAGGATTTACGAATATCTTATCCGGCACTACGGTCTGAATCCCGAAGAATCGCTTTACATAGACGACATCGAAGAAAACGTGCGTGCCGCTGAAGCTACAGGCATGAAAGGTATGGTTACCAACGGATCGCCCAGCATATCCGTCCAGCTTGAAAGAGAGCTGGCAGGGCTGGGCAAATCACCTCTTATGGATTAATTATTCACGGCCTGTCCTCCGGTGAGGATATAAATTCCTTATCCTGGACGAGTTAAGAACATGACAATCTAAGTTTAATTAATTGTAATTATGTCATTTACATAGTTCACCGGAAGTAATGATGCACTTTTTGAATCAGCTGCTTTTTTGCAGGAATTCTGCTGTGATGACAGCTTTTTTATGTCCGACCAGTTTTTCGAGCTCGGATAAGGTGGCCTCTCTGATTTGCTCTACCGATCCGAAATTTTTCAGCAGGATCTCTTTCGTCTTTGGACCAATACCTTTTATCTCGTCCAGAACCGACCTGGTCATTTCCGATGACCTTTTGTCGCGATGGAAATTTATCCCGAACCGGTGGGCTTCATTCCTCATGTTTTGTATAAGTTTCAGCGTATAGGAATTCTTGTCGAGATATATCGGTACCGAATCACCGGGAAAATAAATCTCCTCAAGTTTCTTAGCTATTCCGATAACCGTAATACTCTCCCTCAGTCCAAGCTTTTCAATGCTTTTCATTGCCGATGAAAGTTGTCCCTTGCCGCCATCGATAACTACCAGCTGAGGCAGCGATGTGTTTTCATCGAGCATTCTTTTATATCTCCTTAAGATAACCTCCTCCATCGATGAGAAATCATCGGGACCAGTAACCGTTTTTATGTTGAAATGCCGGTAATCCTTTTTGCTGGGAAGGCCGTTCCTGAAAACGACACACGCCGCAACCGGATTTGTCCCCATTATGTTTGAATTGTCAAAACACTCAATATGAACCGGAAGAGCAGGCATATGAAGATCGTTTTTTACTTTTTCGAGATTACGGCCAGTACGGGTGACCTGTTTGTGCTCGGTTTGCTTTCTCTTTTGTTCCAGCTTGTAGTAGATGGCATTTCGTTCAGCGAGCTCCAGCAATCGTTGCTTATCTCCCATTCTGGGAACCGTGTATTTTACTTTATCTAATTGTATATCAGGTCTAAACGGAACTATAACCTCTGGTGAATCACTGGAATACCTTTGTCTGATTTCGGCAACTGCCAATCCCAGAAGTGATTCCCTGTCTTCATCAAGCTTTGTCCTCATCTCAAGTGTAAAAGCCTGTACCACTGCGCCTTCTACCACCTTCAGATAATTCACGTAGAACCTGTCTGCGTCCTGCGTGCAGGCAAAAACATCGATGTTCTTAATGGAGTTGCTGACCACTGCCGAACGGCTGCGGAACTTCATCAGGATGTCGATCTTTTCCTTGATTGTCTGTGCCTCCTCGAACCTTAACTCCCTCGCGAACCGGTTCATCTTCTCCTTAAGCTGCCCTGTGACCCTCAACAGGTTCCCCTTCAGGATATCCCTGATCTCAATTATGGTTTCATCATATTCCTGTTCAGTCTGTAATGCGATGCAGGGAGCCCTGCAGTTACCGATGTAGTACTCAAGGCAGGGTTTAAACTTACCTGCCGTAATATTCTGTGCGGTAAGATTGTAATTACAGGTTCTCAGCTTATAGAGATGTCTGATCAGGGTAAGAAGTGTCTTAACCATCAGTCCCGAGGTATAGGGACCGTAATAATGGGAGCCGTCCCTGGTAACATTCCTGGTGCTGAAAACACGCGGAAAGGCCTCATTTTTAATACATATCCATGGGAATGTCTTATCATCCTTAAGGAGGATATTATAGCGCGGCTGATATTTTTTTATAAGGTTGTTTTCAAGCAGTAATGCATCGGATTCGGTATCAACTACAAAATGTCTGATTGCCACTGCCTTATTGATCATTACGGTTGTCTTGCCCGACTGGTTCCCTGAAAAATATGAGGTAACACGCTTCTTCAGGTTCTTTGCCTTTCCGATATAAATAATTTTCCCTGAAGAGTCAAAAAACTGATAGACTCCCGGGTTGTCGGGAAGACCTGATAAAGTCGATTTAATATGCTCTCTGGCTGACATCGGGAATGAATTTCAGGCAACAAAGATAAGAAATGAATTTTTCTGCTGGACAAACGGATGGAACAATTCCTGTAGAAGACCACGGCCCTGGTCTTCTTTCTGTAAAAGACCACAACCGTGTACTTAGACGGGGTAAAGGCTGCGTTCGCGGCCTTTATGTCAATCCAAAAATAATCCCGTATTCCTGAAAATCCTGACGTCAAACAAACCCCTGTCACTAATTTTGAGTTCCGGAATAACAAGTAGAGCCATGAATGAAAGTGTCATGAACGGTGCCGACATTGTACAGCCGCATGATCTGACGAGTTCAGATAATCTTTCGTATTCCCCGGCAACTCTTTCTGCAGGCCAATCCGACATAATGCCTGCAACCGGCAAAGGCAGAATTTTAATTTTTTTATTTTTTGACACTGCAAGTCCGCCTTTCATTTCAACCACGGCATTAATTGCTGAAACGATATCATCGTCGCTGGTTCCGATGCATATTATATTATGGCTGTCGTGCGCCACCGAGCTGGCAAAGGCCCCGGTTTTCAGACCGAATCCCTTTATGAATGCCGCTGCCGGCTTCAGATCCCGGTAACGATCCTTGACAACAATTTTAAGTATATCAGATTTGACATCTGAAATTAACTCCTCTCCCTTTTTCACAGGATATATTAACTCGCCGGTCGTCAGTTGTCCGTCAGTTGCTTCAATGACCCTTAGTTTTGATGTCTCTGACTTTATCCTGATATCTTCACTTTTTATTTTTGAACTTTTAAAATTGTTCACTGCTCCGGAACTACGGTAACTGAACAGCACCCTGCCGTTGTCATATACTTTATTGCCATCAATCCAGGTCTGCATTACCTTCATTGTGCGAAGATCATCAACCAGGATGAAATCGGCCGGATCTCCTGGTCTGAGCAGACCTGCATCGAGATTATAATGGATTGCCGGGTTAATTGTGCAACTACGGATTACATCAAAGACATCATAGCCTTCTGATATAAGTAAGGCCACAAGCCTGTCGATATGCCCTCTTATAAGCATTTCAGGATGGAGGTCATCGCTGCAAAGCATAATTTGGTCGGGATCAGTTTTGAATAATCCTTTAAGCGCATCGAGGTTTCGTGCCGCACTGCCTTCCCTGATCAGGATTTTCATACCCAGGCTTATCTTTTCGCGGGCCTCTTCGATTGTGGTACATTCATGATCGGTTGAAATGCCGGCAGAAACATATTTTTTCAATTCATCCCCGGTTAATCCCGGTGCATGTCCGTCAACCGGCTTTCCAGCCTTGCGCGCATAGTCGATTTTTCTCAACACTTCCGCGTCGCCGTAAATAATCCCGGGAAAATTCATCATCTCTGAAAGATACTTGACTTCGGGCCTTGCGAGCAGATCAAGGACTCCTTCAGAGTCGATGACAGCGCCTGATGATTCGAAACTTGTTGCCGGCACGCAGGAAGGAGCGCCAAAATAGAATCTGAGCGGAACCTTTGAAGCATCCTCTATCATGTATTCAACGCCACGGATACCCAGGACGTTCGCAATTTCGTGGGGATCCGACACCACGGCCGTTGTTCCACGTGAAACAACAGTCATGGCAAAAGACCCGGGAGTCAGCATCGAACTCTCGATATGTATATGAGAATCAATTAATCCGGGAAGAATATATCCCTGCTCATCATGCTCGTATCTGATGATTTGCCCGATTTTCCCGTCATTTACAACTATCCTGGCAGGATATATTTCTCTTTTGTGGATGTCAACCAGATTTCCTTTTATCTCCATGGCTTCGGTTTTATTTTAAAAATAACAGGATTAGCATAGAAATGCCCTTGTGTGTTGACTGTCAATCTGATCCGCCCCCGGGGCTTGTCCGATTTATTATTCAGGGCCAATTTATGGCAGATTTTGCATCAATCATTTCATAATAAAGAAAACCATTAATGCAGTAAAATTATAGTTTTAATTTAGGAGATTTTCAACTCAGGTGGGAATTTTTTTGACAATACTCACTTCCGTCAGCTGAAGCAGACGGCAATCTATTACATTCCAAATGATTGCCCCTTAAGGCTACATTATTCCTGAACAGATATTGTACATAACGCTGGCGGTTAGGCCAAGCTGAATTCATGCACAGATTGGCAACCACCGCTGGCTGAAGCCAACGGTTAGAGCATTATTCCCGGCCTTCCGGGAATTGAGCCCCGTGAGACCTTTAGCAATGGACTAAAGTCCCTGACAATGGAATGAGAAGCTTATCACAACAGTCATCTGAAGCAGACGGCAATCTATTACATTCCAAATGATTGCCCCTTAAGGCTACATTATTCCTGAACAGATATCGTACATAACGCTGGCGGTTAGGACAAGCAGAATTAATGCACAGATTGGCAACCACCGCTGGCTGAAGCCAACGGTTAGAGCATTATTCCCGGCCTTCCGGGAATTGAGCCTCGTGAGGCCTTTAGCAATGGACTAAAGTCCCTGACAATGGAATGAGAACCTTATCACAACAGTCAGCTGAAGCAGACGGCAATGGGTCACATTCCAAATGATTGTCCGCCAGGGCTGCATTACTCCTGCGCTGATTTTACACATATCGCCAGGTGAAGCCAACAAGATATTCACATTCATACGTCAATTTTAACTAACTACTATTATTCCCTTTTACCTGATTTTAATCAAAGACAGTGCTTCCCTGTAAAACTCCTACTGTTATAGCTGGCTTCAGCCAAAAGTATTGAGGGATTCTTCCTGAAACTGAAACCAACTTTACCTACTTCCACTAAAACAGATTTTAATCTATTTCAGTCTTCCTCCCCTAAGACTCTTACTGCTGCCGTTGGCTTCAGCCAACAGAATTGAGGGATTCTTCAGGTAGTTGAAACGAACTTCAATTACTTCCACTTTTACAGATTCTAATCCAAGAGATTTTTTCTCCCTTAAAACTCTTGCTTTTACCGTTGGCTTCAGCCTACGGCAAATGAGAATTATCCCAACTCCAGATCTTTGGCTTCAGCCAACTGCATACAAGAAACTCAGCCCGCCATCTCCTCTCCTTTTACATCCAATATCTGCTATAAATCCCCAATTAATCCTCTTACTATGTTCCCCTCTCAATAAACCAGATTGTTAAAACGATTATTCTCTAAGCGACGAACATTTGCTGAACCGTGCTCTATGCAACATGAAGTTAACCCGCGGGTTCCGCTTTTGCCTATTCAACTAGAACACAAATATCCAAGTGCAAAAAAGTACCAGTTTGAAATTTCAATTGTTCCACGTGGAACCCTATCTTCCCAGATACATCAGCAAAATATTCACATCCGACGGGGAAACTCCACTGATCCGTCCTGCCTGACCAATGGTTTCCGGGTTTATTCTGGCAAGCTTTTGTCGTCCTTCCGTCGAGATTGACAACAATTCCGAATAATCAATGTCCCGTGGAATCCTTACACTCTCGAGCCGTTTGATCTTATCTGCAATAATCCTCTCACGCTGAATGTACCCTTCATATTTTATTCTGATCTCAGCCGATTCAAGTACTTCATTAGCCATTCCGCTCTCCCAAAGCATCATTAAATAGTCAGGAGCAATCTCATCCATAAGAGACTTAACTGTGACCTGTGGTCTGGATGCAATGTTAATCGCTTTTGTTTTCTGCTTAATAGCTGCTGTTCCGGAAGTCTCAAGAAAAGAAGAAATCCTGTCCGGCTCAAGCCTGCTATCCTCCAGGTAATTTATCACACCTTCCACCAACCTTGTCTTCCTCTCCATCCTTTCAACCCTTGTCTTGTCAGCAAGTCCTATTTCATATCCCTTTAATGTCAGCCTCTCATCTGCATTGTCCTGCCTGAGTAAGATTCTGTATTCAGCCCTGGCTGTAAACATTCTGTATGGCTCGTCAATTCCCTTCGTGACCAGATCATCTATCAAAACTCCTATATAAGACTCGTCCCGTCCGAGTACCACTTTTTCCATCCCTCTGATCTTTTGTACTGCATTTATTCCGGCCATTATACCCTGTGCCGCTGCCTCCTCGTATCCTGTCGTTCCGTTTATCTGTCCGGCAAAATATAGTCCCTCCACTTTTTTTGTCTCCAGCGTATGTCTCAGCTGTGTCGGCTGGAAAAAATCATACTCTATAGCATACCCGGGCCTGAAGATTTCAACTCTTTCCAGACCCTTAACTTTTCGCAGAGCATTTATCTGCGAATCCAAAGGTAAACTGCTTGCAAATCCGTTCAGATAATACTCTGTTGTTTCCCTTCCTTCCGGTTCCACGAAAAGCTGATGAGTATCCTTCTCACTGAATGTTACAATCTTCGTCTCTATGCTGGGACAATATCTCGGTCCCACTCCCTTTATCCTTCCTGTATAAAGGGGACTGAACTCCAATCCCTTCCTCAACTCTTCATGTACATCGGCATTGGTATGTGTCATATAGCAGCTGAGTTGTTCTCCCTTCACACCACCGCCTCCCATAAATGAAAAGGTCCTTCCTTCCTCATCACCCTTCTGCTCTGTCATTGCGGAGAAATCAATTGTCCTGCCGTCCAGCCTGGCGCTGGTTCCGGTCTTTAATCGCTCTACTTTAAACCCCAGCCCGGCCAGTTGTTCGCTAAGTCCCGTAGAGGAATCATCCCCTGACCGTCCTCCCTTCACATTCCGGAATCCTACATGCATCAGACCGTTGAGAAAAGTACCGTTTGTAAGGATAACAGCATCTGCCAGGAACCTTGTTCCGAAGGCTGTTTCAACACCGGTTACCCGGCTACCCTCCAGAAGAATCCTCTGCGCTTCCTCCTGCCATATGAAGAGATTTTCTGTCCTTTCAAGCACCTTCCTCCATTCCATGCTGAAACCCTGTCTGTCACACTGTGCACGCGGACTCCACATAGCGGGACCCTTTGAGCGGTTAAGCATCCGGAATTGAACCATACTGGCATCAGTAATAATGCCGCTCATCCCACCTAAAGCGTCTATCTCCCTGATTATCTGTCCTTTTGCAATACCTCCCATGGCAGGATTACATGACATTTGGGCTAACTTGGTCATATCCATGGTTATAAGCAATGTCCTGGCCCCCATCCTTGCAGCTGCATGCGCAGCTTCACATCCAGCATGTCCACCTCCAACCACGATTATTTCATACCTGAAATTCATAGCAAAGACTCCCTTATTTGCACGACATTTTCTTCCTGTATCTTAAACATTCTGTTCCTCTCTTCGATGCTCCCATCCCTGTATCCGCAAAGATGAAGCAGTCCATGTATCATTACCCTCACTAACTCTTCCTGAAGCCTGCATCTGTATTCTCTGGCGTTCACCCTGACAGTATCTATGCTTATGAAGACTTCACCGCTTACAAGCCCGTCTTCCGACTTATCAAAGGCTATGACGTCTGTATAATAGTCATGCTTCAGAAACTCCCTGTTAATATTCAGCACAGCTTCATCATCCGCCAGAATAAAGACAAGGTCACCCGGGACCCTGTTCTCATCCCTGATGACCTTATCCAGAAATCGTCTGATTTCCTTTGCTTTGCGGATCCTGAAATTTATCTTGTCATAATAGATTCTTATGCTCAATCAGTTACCTCCTTAAAACTCATGGTTACACTATTTCCCTTCTCATTGAACGTAATTGAATCGGAAAGCTTGGTCATAAGAAACACTCCTCTTCCGCTTAGTTCTTCAATATTTGCAGGAAGCGTGGGATCGGGGATACGTGCGGGATCAAATCCATCTCCCTGATCGGTGACAGAAATCCTCAACTCATTGTCATTGTACTCAATTACCACATCAACCAGCTTTTCCGGTATTTCCTTGTTCCCGTGCTTAATGGCATTATTTACTGCTTCGAGGGTCGCCACCAGTATCTTACCATAGTTATCCTGATTGATACCAATTGCGCCTGTCATTTCGTCAACTGCATTTTCGACTATTCTGAGACTGGCTGTCTTTGATTCAACTTTCAATCTTTTGTACATTTTAGCCATTAAAGCTTACTTTCTGTTTGACCAGCAAAAATAATGCAATTTCTAACTATTTTTCGAAATCCACAACTCAGGGTCCAAATAATCCTTCTCTTCAGATATCATAAATTTCAGCACGGCCTTATCCCCGTCGTCCTTGTCACTGAAGACCCGTCCTATTACCTGACCTGACTTAACTTTATCACCCGGCTTAACCCTGACTTCAATAATATTAAGATATACCGTGAAATACCTTCCGTGTTTGATTATGACCGCCATATTTGCACCTCTGATAGAAAAAATTTTCGAAACCTCTCCCGTGAAAATCGATTTTACAGGAGTGCTTCCCGAACTCGTAATCTCAATATCTATATTCTCTTCTGTTACGTATTTCAGCACAGGGTGCTTCTGAAGACCGAAATGCCCTGTTATAATGCCTTTATCAACGGGCCACGGCAATCTCCCCTTATTCTCCAAAAAACTATCACTGAGAACCCTTTGCTCGGCACTTAGCTCAGACGTAACAGTCTTCTTCCTATCCTCTTCAATCAGCTTATTAATTTCGCTCTCTATCCTTTTGGCAATCCTCCTCTTTTCATCAAGCTCCCTTTGCAACTGGGCCTCCTTGCTGCCCAACGTCTTCACAATCCTTTGCTGATTGTTCTTTTCATCCTGCAGAAGATATTTCTGCTGGTCTTCCCTGGTTTTCAACAACGAAATTCTGGACAGGTCCTCCTCCATCTTCTTTCTCGACAACTCAATCTCACTCTTCAGTTCCATAATGATTTCTGATTCCTTCCTTCTGAATTTTGTAACCTGCTGCAAATATTTCACTCTCTTGTAGCCCTGATTGAAATCTTTCGCCGAAAGAATATAGGCAATTTCATTATTAGCCTTCGACGACCTGAACGAACTAAGCAGGGCCTGTTCATATTCCTTCCTGAGGATCCTCAGATCGCCCTCCATCATTCCGATAGCCAGATTGTTGAGTTCAATCCTGTCGTTCAGCAGCGAAATCTCGTCCTGCAATCCCTTAATCACCGATTCCCTCAGATTCAGCTTCCTGCTGATCATGTTGAGCTCATTAAGGCTCTCCTCTTTCTCCTTTGATGTCTCCTGAAGCAGATTGTCGACATAGGATATCTCCTGAAGAGTCTTCTGGCGCTGCTCTTCAAGATCCTTCCTTGTCTGCGCGCCGGCGTCATAAAATAATCCTGCAAGGACAAAAACCGCAATTAGTAGCCTTTTCATCTTATTTTCACCACCCTGTATCCCTTCCCTCCAACACTTCCTATACTTCCTGACCAGGGACTCTCTATTCGTTTAATTTCTATTTCAAGATCCAGCTCCTTCAGATCATCGTTTATAACAATCTTTTCAGGATAAGTAATATTCCCATTCTTCACTATACCTGATAAAAAAATAGTAACATTTCCGGTCCTGATATCACCCTCAAGATATACTCTCCTTATCTTTTTCTTCTGGCAGTCGACAGTATATTCCACATTTCTTCCCTCCACGCTATACTGCTTCCTGAATTCACCTTTCTGACAGTTCATCATACTTCTGTATTCATCCTTGCTGATTATCATATCACCCAGAATAACATAAATCAGGCCCGGATCAATCCCGTATTTTGACCTGATTTCTTCAGGGTCACCAACCATCAGCTTACGGTTGAACCGGTCGTTTACGATAACCGTGTCTCCTGTAAGGAAGCCCTTGCCTGCCTCAACGCCAATTCCTGACCTTACAGAAATCATAAGCGAGTCGGGCATTCTGAACTTTATCGAAGCATTCAGGTTCACCGTGACATTCTCCTGCCTGACTCTGATATCGGCCCTCCGGATAAAAAAATCTTGATTTGAAAGATTGTTAGAAATAACCGTTTCAAGACTGTTTCCGGCAGTTTCATCAAAAGTTGTACCGGTATCTGTCTTTCCCGCTCTTCTCGTAGTGGAACAAGCGGAAAACACAAGAGCGAGCATAAATACTATGCGGACTATCTTTTGCAATTTTCTATCTCCTCCCTTAAGTTTGATTTCGTCTTATCAATGCTAACGGCTTTCTCAAAATAGACTACTGCTTCCCTGCATTTCTTCATACTCTTCAGTATAAATCCGTAATGCTCGTAATATTCTGCATCTTCAGCCTCGCCGGAATTAATTATCCTCTCCATGATCCTGGCTGCTTCCCTGGCTTTTCCCCGTTTATAAAGAACCCAGGCATATGTATCGAGGAAAGTGTTGTTATCAGTCTCCTTGCTTATCACTGTCTTTGCCATTTCCTCGGCCTCCTTCAGATTCAAATTCTGTTCTGCAAGGTAATATGCATAATTATTCATTAAGGTCAGATCGCTGTCGTCCATTTTCAGGGCTTCCTGATAAGTACTGAATGCCTCATCATAATTCCGGCTCCTGTAGTGAACGTCCGCCCTCATTGTAAGAATCTGAAGCTTGAGCTCCCGGTTGTCACCTGCAAGAATATCAGCCTTCCTCAACTCCTCAAGTGCAACTTCAAAGTCCGAGTTTTCAAGCGCTCCTGTAGCAAACAGCATCTTGGCTATAACGGAACGGTTGAACCTTGTGGCACATTCCTCCCCTTTCTTCTGAAGCATTTTGTAATTTTTCAGATCGTAATAAACCAGAAGCAGCTTTTCCCAGGCGTAGTAGTTGTCGGGATTAGCCTTTATTATCTCCTCAAGTCTTGCTGCAGCGCCCTCATTATTGCCTGCCTTTTGGAGGAACTCGGGCCTCAACAGAATCACAAGATCATCATCGGGATATGATGATTCAAGTATCATTACCGAGATCTCCATCTTCTTCCCGTGATCCCTCAGAATATCCTCATTTCCTATCAGTTCCGCTATAAGGGATACCTTTTCATCCTTGTTGATCCTGCCATTTAACAGCACAACTCCTATAAGATCGAAAAGCTCGTCATAGTTCTTTTGCTCAAGAATGAATTCACACAGCGAAAGCTGAATTGCCGGATTGCCCGGATTCCGTTCGATAAGTCTGTTATAAACCTCCCTTGCCTTTTCAGGTAAGCCCTCCTGCCTGTAAATCCCTGCACGGTATCCGTTAAAAACTATATTGTCCGGATCGGTTTCAAGAAGCTGACCAATCTTCGCGTGTGCCTCTGCGTACTTGCCTTCTGCCATCAAATTATCAATCAGGCTCAGGGTTGTACTCTCATTTACACCGAATTTCTCATCAATGTTACTCAGAAGATTCCGCGCTTTGTCGAAATTTTTGTTCTGAGAGTACAGCTTTGCGAGTGTCACCTGAAGATCCACCTTCTCCGGATTTCCCTTAACAGCTCTCTCGTAACATAATATTGCACTATCGATGTTGTTCTGCTGATGGTAAATTCCGGCCATCATCATGTTGTACCACAGATTTCCCGGTTGAAGTTCGCATGCCTTAAGTGCATATTTTTTCCCGTTATTGAAGTCGCCGGCAGACAGAACAATCTGTGCCATATGATAATATACAGCATCGCTTTCGGGATTAAGGACAAGGCTTTGCTCAAAGAATTTCAGAGCATCGCCACCATTACCCATCAGCTTATGCCTTACTGCCTCGACAAACAGATAATCAAATGCAGCATGATCATACTCCCTGCCTGCTTTCAGACCGGGTATAAGTCTTTTGCTGCATGACATCAAGGTCAGAACCGCAGCCAGCATAAATACTATTGATTTTATTCCTCTCATTATCAGTGTTTTCCTGTATGTCCGAAACCTCCTGCTCCCCTTTGCGTGTCTTCAAGCTCATCGGTTTCAATCCATTCCGCTTTTTCATGCCTCGACACGATCATCTGACAAATCCTTTCCCCATCCTTAATAACGAATTTTTCAGCCGACAGGTTCACCAGGATCACGCAAACCTCTCCCCTGTAATCAGCATCAATCGTGCCAGGTGAATTTAAAACCGTAATTCCGTGCTTTATTGCAAGTCCGCTCCTGGGTCTGATCTGAGCCTCGTACCCTGCCGGTATTTCCAGGAAAAGTCCTGTCTTTACCAGAACCCTGGCAAGAGGTTCCAGAACTATTGCTTCATCTATATTCGCCCTGAGATCCATTCCCGCGGAACGCTCCGTAGTATATTCAGGCAATTTGTGCCTTGACTTGTTTATGATCCTTATTTTCATCAGTATATAATTTTGATTTTAAAGGTTCCCGCCTATGCGGGAGAACCCACATTTTTGAAAATTATATACATACGTGTTTGTGTATTTGATACATGTGGGTTTCATTTCCTCTTTTTCCTGATCATTACGCTTAATATCCTGTCCCTGTATTGTGCAAAAGCGATAAAAATAAGGATTAATGCCGTATTTATGGCAAGTTCTGCAACAATACCCGGATAGTTGAAGTATTTCCCGAATAGAACCATCCCTATGGCAATGGCAAAATACGGGATGTATTGCCTCATGCCGTATTCGACCTTAAATCGCTTTTCGGCAAATATAAAAGACACTATTATCATGGATCCGTACGATGCCACATGCGCCCATGCCGAAGCCATATATCCGTATACCGGGATAAGCAAAACATTTATCAGTACCGTAATGGCAGCGCCAATAAGGGTAATGTAAATCCCGAACCGTGTAAGGTCGTTCAGCTTGTACCAGATGCTGTGATTTATGTAAATTCCATAAAACAGGTAACCCATTGCCACTATGGGCACCACCCCGATCGCACCTCTGAAATCCTTTCCGATAATCAATTGAAATCCCGAAATATACAGGTTTATCCCCAGGTAGATTAAGAGCATGGCGATAATGAAATACTTCATCACAGATGCATAGGTCTGCTTTGAATCCGGCTGCTTCGCTCTCTCGAAAAAGAACGGCTCGGCTGCAAATCTGAACATCTGGATGAAGAGAGCCATCAGTACGGCTATCTTATATCCTGCCCCGTATTCTCCGACTATCGCAAGTCCGTTTTCCTCTCCTGTCATCCGCCTCAGAATGACTTTGTCAAGTGTGTCATTCACCGAACCGCTCAGTCCGGTTATAAGCAGCGGTATCGAGTAGGCCATCATCCTCTTCCACAGTTCACGGTCGAAAACAGGCTTCCGCAGAATTACAAACGGGAGAAGCATCAGCAGCGTAGCGGCGCTGCCTATCAGGTTTGCCAGAAATACATATCCCACCCCGTAACCGGGATCATAAATCTTCCTGAACCATCCATGGCTTCGTTCATAAATACCGGGAGCAATAAGAAGGAAAAAGACTACTGAGACAATGATTATCAAAACATTGGCAATCTTTATTGCACTGAAAAGCAAAGCCCTGTTCTCCCGTCTAAGCCTTGCAAAAGGAATTGCCGCGAAAGCATCGATAGCCACTATGGCTGCGAACATTCTTATATAGCCGGGGTTGTCGCTGTATTTCAGGACAGCCGAAACCGGCCCGATAAAGATATTTACGAGTATCAGAAACGCAGCAGATGTGACCAGAAGACTGATCAGGGTCGTGCTGTAAACCTTTTCATAATCCCTGCTGTTTTGCGAAAACCTGAAAAAACCTGTCTCCATTCCGTACGTCAGAACAATAAGCAGGAAAACCATCCATGCATACAGTTCCGTAATTACGCCGTATTCAGTCGTGGTAAAAATTCTGGTGTAGAATAAGGTCACAACCCCGTAGTTAAGAAACCGCGGGACAATGGTTCCCAATCCGTATACTACGGTCTGCCTTGCTAATGTCCTGACTTCGCTCACCTTACTTCAATCACTTCTGTCTTTTCCCTTATGTTCTTCTTCCTTTACAACCGCAAGAACGGAAAAAGATTCATTTTAAAATCATTTCTTTCATGATCGCGCAAAGTTAAATATCTTTGCCCTCAGATTAGCAGAACGTTATTAACCAATAAGCAGTTTTCATGAACACAGTTTTCAGATACCTCATCGCCACAGCTTTTCTTTTCACAATTGCATCGTGCAGCACCGGCGGTGGAAACGAGAACACAATGGTGCTTATCAAAACAACTTCAGGAGATATTAAAGTAAAACTATATGACGGTACACCCCTTCACCGTGACAATTTTATAAAACTTGTGAACATGGGTTTTTACGACGGCATCTCATTCCATCGAGTTATCAGGGATTTCATGATCCAGGCCGGCGACCCTTCGACAAGAACCGGTCTCACGAAGGAGCAGCTCGATACTCTTGACACCTATACAATCCCGGCTGAATTCCGCAGGGAATACTATCACAGAAAAGGAGCCCTGGCAGCTGCAAGACAGGGAAATGATGTCAATCCTTCAATGAGTTCGTCAGGAACCCAGTTCTACATCGTCCAGGGTAAAAGGTATACTCCAGAAGAACTAAAGACGGCCGAAGAAAGGCTTAACAGCGGCCTGAGGCAGGTTGTCTTCAGCAAATTCATAAGGGAAACATCCGACAGCGCACGATTGGCTGGCACTCCCCTTTCTGAAAGCGAAATTCAGGAAAGAGCTTCCATGAAAATGTTTGAATACCTGACCACCGAAGGCGAGTATAAATTCTCACAGGAACAGATTGATGCCTACATTAACATTGGCGGTGTTCCGCGCCTCGACGCAACTTATACCGTCTTTGGTGAAGTTGTGGAAGGACTGGAAATTGTTGATAAAATTGCAGGTTCGCCGACCAGCCAGGCAGACAAGCCGGTCAATGATATCAGGATCATCAGTATGAAAGTAGTAAAACGGTAATTAAGCTTATTACTAAATAAATATGTTTTTCTTCAAACCCCCTTCCCTCCCCGTAGTTATCGGGAGGAAAGGGGGTCAAAGAGATTATAAAGAAACCTATTGATTCACAACACTATTAGAATTAAAATGCTTGATAAAATAAAAAACCTCCTGGAAGAGGTAGATTCCGTAGAAATATCTTCATCTTCAGAACTTGAATCGTTCAGGCTGAAATACCTGAGCAAAAAGGGATTGATAACTTCCTTATTTGACGATTTCAGGGAAGTGTCAGCCGGCCTGAAGAGGGAAGTGGGCCAGAAGCTCAACGAACTGAAACAAAAGGCACAGGAGAAATACAATTCACTTAAGAAAGAACTTGAATCGACCGATGAATCGGCCACTGAAAATGATCTTACCCGGCCGCCTTTTCCTTATCCTTCAGGTTCTCGTCATCCCATTTCCCTTGTCAGAAAAGAAATAATCGATATTTTCACCAGGATCGGATTTACCGTTTCAGAGGGACCTGAGATCGAAGATGATGACCACGTCTTCACAAAGCTGAACTTTGCACCAGAACATCCGGCGAGGGATATGCAGGACACGTTCTACATATTCAGAAATTCACCTGAAGACTCAAATCCTGCCGATATTCTTCTGCGCACACACACCTCTTCGGTTCAGGTGAGGGTGATGCACAATCAGAAGCCTCCGATCAGGACCATCTCACCAGGCAGAGTATTCAGAAATGAAGCCATATCGGCCAGGGCTCATTGCATCTTTCACCAGATAGAGGGATTGTACATCGATGAAAATGTATCGTTTGCCGACCTGAAGCAAACCCTTCTTTTCTTTGCCCGCGAGCTGTACGGGAAGGAAACCCGCATCCGCCTGAGGCCGTCGTATTTCCCCTTTACCGAACCTTCGGCCGAAATGGATGTGAGCTGCACAATCTGCGGCGGCTTAGGATGCAATGTCTGTAAATACACCGGTTGGCTCGAAGTGCTGGGATGCGGAATGGTACATCCCAATGTGCTGGAAGCCTGTGGGATTGACAGCAAAAAATATACCGGCTTTGCCTTTGGCATGGGTATCGAACGCGCCGCAATGCTCAGGTATCAGGTCAATGATCTGAGGCTTTATTTTGAAAATGATCTGAGATTTCTCGATCAGTTTAAAACAGTTTTGTAGTCACCGGCCGATAAAATCTGAAGACATGAAACTCACATGTATCGAATATACAAACACGTATGTAAATAATTAGCGTTCAATTATGTGGGTCCTCCCGCATAGGCGGGAACCTTTAATATTAAATCCATTTACGGATGAAACAGCATGAAATACATGTTCCTTTATGCGAAAGGTGCGCCCTGGAGACAGTCTCCATATTCAAGCACCTTACTCCGGAAGAGGCTGAAATGATCAACTTTGAAAAGGATTTCAGACAGTACAGGCGTGGTGATGTGTTATATCAGGAGGGAAACCGGATAAGCGGCTTCTATTGCATACACAATGGGATAATAAAGGTATTCAAGACAGGCTTCGACGGGAAGGAACAGATAATCAGATTTGCAAAAGCAGGCGAAATTATCGCTTACAGAAGCGTTCTCAGCAATGAACCTGCCTGTACTTCTGCAAAGGTGATTGAAGACTGTCAGGTCTGTTTCATCCCCTCCGAAATATTGATTTCCCTTATTAAAACAAACTCTTCCTTTTCCCTTGAGCTACTTAAACTTGCATGCCATGAGCTTGGAGAAGCCAACTCTTTCATAACCGACATTGCCCAGAAAACAGTAAGGGAAAGGCTTGCCGAGATCCTGCTGCTGCTTATGAACGATTTCGGAATCGACGAGCAGAACAACCTTAAGATATCCCTTACCCGCGAAGAGCTTGCAAATATTGTAGGAACAGCCACCGAATCGGTTATCAGGCTTCTGTCTGAATTCAAGTCCGACAAGCTTGTCGAGCTGAATGGCAGGAAAATCAGGATTCTTAACAGAAAAGGGCTTGAAAAGATAAGCAATGTTCTTTCAAGGATGTAGGGAGATCAGAACAGTCGTCCGTTGAGGTCGTGCCCGAAACTCTTTCCAAGGTGCCTGTAGGCATGTTCCGTGGCTTCCCTTCCCCTGGGTGTCCTTTTCAGGTATCCCTCCTTGATAAGGAATGGTTCGTAAACCTCCTCTATCGTGCCGCTCTCCTCGCCGACTGCCGTTGATATGGTGTTCAGACCGACAGGGCCTCCTCCGAACTTGTCGATAATTGCGAGAAGTATCCGGTTATCCATTTCATCCAGTCCGTGCTGGTCAATGTTCAGTGCTTTCAATCCGTAGCGGGTAATATCAAGGTCAATGTTTCCGGAACCCCTTACCTGGGCAAAATCCCTTATCCTTCTGAGAAGTGCATTTGCAATCCTGGGCGTTCCCCTGCTTCGACGGGCTATTTCCTCTGCAGCATCTGCCCCTATTTTGACACCCAGTATGCTTGCCGACCTCTTCACTATCCCGGTCAGGACCTGATGATCGTAATATTCCAGATGAAAAGTGATTCCGAATCGCGCTCTTAAAGGACTTGTGAGTAATCCCGAACGGGTTGTCGCTCCGATCAGGGTGAATTTATTCAGGGTAAGCTGAACCGACCTGGCGCTGGGACCCTTGTCAAGCATGATGTCGATCTGGTAATCTTCCATCGCCGAATAAAGGTATTCCTCAACCACCGGGCTGAGCCTGTGTATCTCGTCGATGAATAATACATCACCATCTTCCAGATTGGTAAGAAGACCGGCCAGATCGCCCGGTTTGTCAAGTACCGGACCTGATGTAACCCTCAGGTTGACATGGAGTTCGTTGGATATGATCGCTGCAAGAGTAGTTTTACCAAGACCCGGAGGTCCGTGAAGCAGAACATGGTCCAGCGATTCCCCCCTCTGCCTTGCTGCGGTTACAAAGACCTCAAGATTATCTATTACCTGCTTCTGACCCTTGAAATCGTCAAATGTCACCGGACGGAGCTGTTTCTCAAGTTCCTTCTCGCTATCAGTGAGATTATCCTTCCTTATTTCAAATTTCTCGTCCATCAAAAAACGCTGCCGTCCGGCAGGTGTATTCTTATTTTAAAAGTTTTACATCACTCTCCGGAAGTTCGATCTTAACCCCGTTAATGCTTATCTCCACATCATCCTTGTAAGTAATCATCATTACCTGCATACCCCCCTCGTCGTATTTCTTCCATGTCCTCTGTCTGATTCCCGTTCTGTAAAACTGTTCTTCCTTCACCCTGCCGTTATCGTAGTAATAAGTCAGCTGACCGTCGGGATTGCCCTGTATGTAATTTCCCTTGAACCTCAGAGTACCGTCGGGATAATATGATTTCCATAATCCGTCGCGCAAACCTACAATATATTTTCCCTCCTCGGTATTGTCGCCTGTATCAAATTTCCAGGCTCCGTTCTTTTCGCCGTCGGTGTAAACTCCCTGAGCTATTATCTTTCCGTCGGGGGCATACTCGCTGTATTTTCCGTCGCGCTGCCCCTGGAAATATTCTTCCTCCCTCAGAATTGATCCGTCTCCGTAATACCATTTCCACAATCCGTCAGGTCTGCCGTTATTGTACGAACCGGTCTGTTCAAGTTTTCCCAGGTTGTTATAAAACTTCCACAGGCCTGTCCGCCTGCTGTCGCTATATTGACCCTCAGCCTGAACTTTTCCGTCGGGATACAGATCCTTCCATTTGCCGTTAAAACGGCCTGCTTCGTCTACTATTCCCTCTGAAATGAGAAGACCGTTATCATTATAAACGAATGCATTTGTGACCTTTCCGTCGGCGCCGTATTCCCTGTGAACCCCAACCGGAACCTTATTTCTGAACGGGCCGCTGTAAACAAGCCGGTTGTTTTCATCATACTTGTTTTCTATCTCAATATCAGGCTGATCCTCAACTTCAGACTTTACTATCGATCCGCTGTCGTACAACATGGTCATTACAAGGACTCCCCTGTTGTCATACTCCTTGAAATATCCGTGAAGCATGTCGTCGCGGTAATTCTTTTCCGTCTTTACATTTCCTGCAGGATAGAAGTCCTTCCATACGCCCTGTTTAAGGCCCTTTCCATCAACCCTGTTAATCCTTTCCCTGCTGACAAGAAAATCATTGTTGTACTCCATGATGGTTATCACATTGCCTTCAATGTCGAATTCCTTCGATAATCCCTCCTTTTTTCCGCCGTTGTAGGTTATGGTCTGCTGAATCTTACCATCAGGAAAATAGGAATAAGCCATCCCTTCCTTCCTGTCGCCGGCATAAAGCTCCTGCGTTTGAACATAAAGTCCTGCAGAGGGATCCTTTTTATACTTGAATGAGTAGCCGTTCCTTTTTCCGAACAGGTAATTTATTTTTTCAATCGTATCGCCGGCCTGGTCAAAAAACACCCATACGCTGTCGAGCTGAAAATTGTTATATTTGCCTTCCGACTTTTTTATACCTGTTACATAATAGCTTTTCCAGAATCCGTCGGGTTTTCCATTCCTGATAATTCCCTCGCTCGAAATGGTTCCGTTTGGATATTTAAATACCTGGTAACCGTCCTGCAGAACACCGCCGGACTGGCCTGAGGTGACAAGTCCTGTTAAAAATATAACACAAAGTAACAATATCCTCTTCATCTTACAATCCAAGTTTTTCAGATATTTCCATCATCCTTACTATAGGCTTTCGCGCTTTCGCAAGAATCCTTCGATCTATTTTTATCTCAGGCTCTTCATCTCTCAGGCATCTGTATATCTTTTCCAGAGTGATCATTTTCATGAAATTACACTCGCTGCATCCACAGGTGGAATCTTTCGGAGGCGCCGGAATGAATTTCTTACCGGGGTTTTTCCTTTTCATCTGATGAATTATTCCCGGTTCCGTTGCCACAATATATGCTGAAGAATTGTCTGTGGATGTGAATTTCAGCAAAGCCGAAGTTGAACCGATGAAATCTGCGATCATTCTTACCGGAAGTTCGCATTCGGGATGAACAATCACTTTTGCATCAGGACTGGCTTCTTTCAATTTAAGAATTGCTTCCAGAGAAAACTCCTCATGGACATGACATGCTCCGTTCCATACTGCAATGTCGCGGCCTGTCTTGTTAATAATGTAATTTCCAAGATTTCTGTCGGGTCCAAAAAGTACTTTTTCCCCTTCAGGAAGAGATTCAATTATCTGAACAGCATTTGTAGAAGTACATGCAATGTCTGAAAGAACCTTGATATCGATGTTCGTGTTTACGTATGTCACAACAGTCCTTCCGGGATTATCATTGATGAACTTTTTGAATTCGACCGGATCGCATGAATCAGCCAGGGAGCATCCAGCGTCCATGTCGGGGATAAGAACCTTTTTATCAGGCGCCAGTATTTTTGCCGTTTCAGCCATAAACCGCACACCTGCAAAAAGTATTATGTCGGCATTATTATCTGCAGCTTTCTGCGACAAGGCAAGACTGTCGCCAATGAAATCTGCTATATCCTGTATATCTCCGGTCTGATAATAATGAGCAAGAATTATTGCATTCTTCTTCTTTTTGAGCTCCATTATTTTTGAGACCAGTTCTGTATTATCCTTTTCTTTCATCTGCCCGTTATTCTAAAATTAAGACGGTTTGACTATCTTTGGATTTCCTTTCAAAAATAGTAACCAATTCCTTAAGTCCCGTCATTTTATCACCCTGATATTTTTATTATTATTAACTATAGAAAGATTTATTATTTAATGGTTTTTATAATGTGCTGTTAATTGTGTTAAAACAAAAATCATATTTGTCTTTTATTTCAGAAAATTATTGTCCGGTGAACATCTTTTCAACATCTCAAAAAATATACCATTTTTGAATATCAGCAAATTAACGAAAATATTAACAACTGTTAAAACAAGGTTTCAAATGACGGTTGTTCAACAAAAAATTGAGTTTTTATGTTCATTAAAAGTTTACATATCCTGTTAATTTCATAAAAACTTTTTAAAAGAATCAGACGTCTGACGAAATTAACGACCGGTGGTTAATAACTGTGATGTTATCAGTAAAAAGAAACCAGGGGTTAAGTGGTTGTTAACAATGGGTAATGCTCACGGTTAAGTCTACCCCTGACAATACTGTAGACATAGCCGAACGACTTTCATGCCGGTTGGGTCTACCCCCCAAACCCTTTTGTGGCTATCGTTGAGCGACTTTTCTGCCGGTTGGGTCTACCCCCCATCCCGAAAGCTTTCGGGACCCCTAAAGGGGGGCTATGTCGTTGATAGCCTTTAGTATATTTAATTGAACTTCATCCAGATTTTCAAATATCTGTTCATTTGTGAACCTCAGTATTTTTATGCCGAATTTCTCAAGTTCATAAGTTCTTCCTTCATCATATTCCCGCACTTCAGCACTTAAGTGAATCTCCCCGTCTACTTCTATGGCTAGCTTAAGCTCATGACAATAAACATCACGCACGAAAATGTCAACCGGGTGCTGCCGTCGGAATTTTACTTTAAATATTCTTTTATCTTTCAGCCTTTGCCACAGGATTTTTTCAGCATCGGTCATGTTTTTTCGAAGAGCATGTGCCATTTCAAA
>JBAQCK010000130.1:0-30471 GCA_049294075.1 Bacteroidales bacterium
GTGCTGAGCACCGATAAGGCTGTTTACCCGATCAATGCGATGGGTATGACCAAAGCGCTGAGCGAAAAGGTGATGGTTGCGAAGTCGCGCAACCTCAACGGCAGCGGCACGGTCTTCTGCGGCACCAGGTACGGCAATGTAATGGCCTCTCGGGGATCGGTTATTCCGCTGTTTGTCAAACAGATGAAGCATAATCAGCCGATAACCGTTACAGATCCCAACATGACCAGGTTCATGATGAGCCTGGATAGTGCTGTTGAACTGGTTTTATTTGCTTTTGAGCACGGCGAAAACGGGGATATTTTCGTGAAGAAGTCACCGGCCACAACAATAGAGAGCCTTGCACGGGCAATTAAGGAGCTTTATAATTCGGAATCTGAGATCAAAGTAATTGGTTCGCGGCACGGGGAGAAGCTTTTCGAAACGCTTGTCAATCGCGAGGAGATGGCGAAGGCAGAAGATATGGGCGATTATTTCAAGATCCCGGCCGATACCCGCGACCTTAATTATAACAAATTCTTTACGGAGGGCACTGAGGCTGTCTCGCAGGTTGAAGAGTACACCTCGCACAACACACAGCGATTGGATGTGGATGAGACGAAGGAGCTTCTTCTGAGCCTGCGGTTCATCCGGGAGGATGTAGTTGGCGGGCAGAGCGAGATGGTGTTTGAGCCATAGCAAACAGCCTGGTGCTGATGAGCAGGTACTTTTTGAGCCGTAGCACTAAGCCCGGTACTGATGAGCAGGGACTTAAGGGTGACAACTATTATTGTAGCTATCTGATCTTGGGCGAAGAGCCGCAGCTTTATTGTTGTGTTGCGGCTTTTAAGAATTTTATAATGAGGAGCATTCCCGGGTTTAGTCCTGAAGATTTGATTTCACGTAAGCTTCCCTTAACCAAACTATGATCATATGAGGAAAAGAGCAATTAGTCTTGCAGCTCTGGTTTATCTTCTTGCGATTGGTGCTGCTGCCGGCCAGGATAATACTTACAATTTCACCGTTCAGACCCTCGGGGGATATACCACACCCGGGGTAGTTCCTTTCTGGTTAAGATCGAACCAATATGGAAGCATTCCTCTGGACGGTGCCTCATTGAGTTTTATCGGAACTGCGCGGAAAGATTATGACCTATCCGGCGACAAACTCTTTGACTGGGGCGCCTCTTTTGAAGGCCGCGCAAACCTGGGACAGGGATCAAATCTGACCTTGATTGAGGGCTACGGCAAGGTACGTCTTGGGATTTTTGAGCTACGTGCAGGCCGCTCCAAAAAGATCACAGGCCTCTGCGATACTACACTAACTTCGGGCTCATGGGCAATATCAGGTACCAATCTTGGCATCCCGGAGGTTGAATTGTCAGTTCGCGATTTCTGGACACTACCCATTTTAGGGGAACTATTTGCATTCAAGGGTAACTTTTCGCACGGGTGGATGGGTGATTTACGGATGGCCAGGTACCTTGAGCAGGACACACTGCTTATTAACTCATACTTACACCAAAAGTCCTTGTATGGACGGTTTGGGAAGCCTGGCTGGAAGATTAAACTGTATGCTGGCTTTAATCATCAGGTTGTATGGGGGAATGAACAGGATTATTATACTGAAGATTATACGCTGGAGCCTCTGGAGACCTATCTGTATGTAATAACCGGCAAGAAATTCTCTAACGGATACATTCAGGAAGAAAGACAAGGCAACCACCTGGGATCAATCGATCTGGGTTTGGAGTATGAGTTCGAAAAAATCAAATTATTTATATACCGCCAAAACCTATATGAGGCTGGTGCCCTGGCTCATTTGGCAAATATTCAGGACGGATTGAATGGAATTAGCCTGCAGAATCTTCACAGAGACGGAAAGCCTGGTATATGGGATAAGATGCTTCTGGAGTTATTATACACAAAAAATCAGGCCGGAGAGCCCTGGTCTCCTGAGTCTGGTTCTCCTTACGAGCCCTACTACAATCACGGACAGTATATCACCGGGTGGTCTTATCTGGGGTCAGGGCTGGGTACATCATTCATTACAACAAGGGATTACATAAGGGAGAATCTGCCAGCACATCCGGAAGAGTACTTCATTAATAACCGTGTGATGGCTTTGCATTTTGGATTTGAAGGTTCATTCAGGACATTGAGTTACACCCTCAAAGCTTCCTGGTCCAAGAACTATGGTACTTACCGCACCACTGATGAGGAACAATCAACCGAAATCACTAATCCTGGAGAGTATGGCATATTTGGCGAACAGGAGCAGATTTCATCTTATTTCGGAGTTAATAAAAGGTTCACTAATGGGTTGATATTGGGCCTGATCGGTGCGTTTGATTACGGTGATTTGTACTATAATTCGTTCGGGATGTTTCTGAGAGCGTCATACTCGTTTAGTTTATAGTTCCAGCATCCTGCGAACAACATATCTTATTATTATCCTGCCAGTAAAAATTTATGATCAGAATCGGCATAACCGGCCAGACCGGGTTCATTGGAACACATCTTTTTAACTTTCTTAATCTTCAAAAGGACGAAGTTAAGCTTGTTCCCTTCGAAGATCATTTTTTTTCTGAGAGGTCTGAGCTCGAGCTGTTTGTCAGGCAATGCGATGTAATCGTCCATCTTGCTGCCCTAAACCGGCACAACGATCCGCAGACAATATATGAGACCAACATCGGTCTTGTTAAACAGCTGATTTCTGCCCTCGATAGTACAGGAACAAGGCCTCACATTCTCTTTTCCTCTTCGACTCAGGAGGAGAGAGATAATATATTCGGGAAGTCTAAACGTGAGGGGCGTCAGTTATTAATGCAATGGGCAGAAAAGAATGGTGCTCCCTTTACTGGCATGGTCATTCCGAATGTCTTCGGGCCGTTTGGTAATCCGTATTACAATTCCGTTGTCGCAACATTCTCACATCAGTTAACTCATGGCGAACAGCCACGGGTGGAGGTCGATGCACAATTGAAACTTATTTATATTGAAGACCTTGTCAAAGTGATCTGGTACCTGATAAAGAACAGGGTGTCCGACGGTGAGTTTAGAATTTCACCGACGGATGAGGCCAAAGTCACCGAAATACTGACCCTGCTTCAGAGCTTTAAGGACCAGTATATGGAGAGCGGTATTATCCCGGATCTTTCCGATTCTTTTGAAAGAAACCTTTTTAACACTTTTGTGTGTTACATTGACCATTCGAAATTCTATCCATACAGGCTAAAGATTAATACTGACGAGCGAGGTTCATTTGTTGAGACCGTGAAACTTAACAGCGGTGGACAGGTTTCCTTTTCAACAACGAAACCAGGAGTTACACGAGGTAATCATTTTCACATTCGTAAAGCAGAGCGATTCGCGGTCATTAAGGGTAAGGCCCTGATACAATTGCGACGTATCGGGACAGATAAGACCATAAATTTTGAGCTGGACGGAACCGAGCCTGCATTTGTTGACATGCCGGTATGGCACACACACAACATTACAAACTCCGGCACGGAGGATCTTTATACAATCTTCTGGATTAATGAATTATACGATCCAGGTGATCCTGATACATTTTTCGAAAAAGTATGATTGTGAGTGGATAGTTACCGTAACTTCGCTTAATATAGTATTCCAGACCTGATAATGAACAGAACAAAACTTAAAGTACTTACTGTTGTCGGGACGCGACCCGAGATAATTCGCTTATCCCGTGTTATGTCCTTACTCGATGAGCATGTTAATCATATAATTGCCCATACAGGCCAGAACTACGACTATGAGTTGAATGAGATTTTTTACAATGACCTTGAACTTCGAAAACCTGATTTCTTCCTGAATGTAGATGTATCATCACTTGAAGCATCGGTTGGGGATATTATTCGAAAATCCGGAGAACTTCTCCGCGCTGAAAAACCAGATTCTCTTCTTGTCCTAGGCGACACTAATTCGTGTCTTTCAGCCTATATGGCAAAGAGGTTGCATATCCCGATTTTCCACATGGAAGCCGGCAATCGCTGTTTCGACTTTAATGTTCCTGAGGAGATTAACCGACGGGTCATAGATCACATTGCTGATTTCAACCTGGTGTATACGGAGCATGCACGCCGTCACCTGATCTCTGAAGGTTTGCCTCATCGCCGCATCTATCTGACCGGCTCCCCGATGTTCGAAGTGTTGAATTACTACAAGAATAAAATTGAAGCTTCGGCAATAGCTGACACTCTTAGGCTTGAGAAAAATAAATATTTCGTTGTGTCAACACATCGTGAGGAGAATGTTGATAATCCGGAGAACCTGCGAAGAATACTTGTAATCTTGAACAGCCTTGCCACAAGTTATCAGTTGCCGGTTATTGTCTCCACTCATCCTCGTACTAGGAAGCGCATTGAAGCCACGGATGAAATTAAAATGGATCCGCGCATTAAATTCCTGAAGCCCTTCGGATTCACCGATTATGTAAACCTCCAGATGAATGCGCTTTGCACAGTTTCTGACAGCGGTACCATAAGCGAGGAGTCAGCTATTCTCAATTTCCCGGCTATTTCACTCAGAAATTCCATGGAGCGGCCTGAAGCCCAGGATGCCGGTACAATAATCCTGACCGGTTTTGAGCCGGAGGTGGTTCTGAATTCGATAAAGATTGTTATTCATGAATATAGGTGTAATCCAATAAAGGATATACCTAAGGAATATCAGGTACCGGATACATCATGGAGGGTTCTAAAACTAATACAAGGCTTATCCGGATTGTCAAATAGGTGGCATGGGGTGTTGTAGTCCGCCAGTCAACATATCAGATTATATGAGAATTAGCCGCAGAGCCTTACGTATTTATATGCTGACTTACTTTGTTCTGTAACTATACTTTACTTATTTTTACAAAAAATGGTGCTAAGATGAAAGGACCTAACCTATTATCAATCCTCGCAGTTTGTCTTATCATGATTTTAGGGTCATGTGTTACCAGGGGAAAAATGACCTACCTGCAGTATTCGGGAACCTCTGCCCATGATGACCTTCGCATCGAAGATAACAGGATTTCAGTGACCCCATCAGAATATAAGATTTTACCATATGACAATTTGTATATTCGGGTAATAACGCCTGATCCTCAGTGGTCTGTACTCTTTAATACCATGCCGGTAGGAGCAGGAGGCGCAGTGACTGAGGAAAGTGCCGGACTGTTTGGATATTCGGTCGACACAGAAGGGCAAATAGAAATACCATTTGTTGGAAAAGTAGAAGTTGGAGGTAAGACATTAAGCGAAATCAAAATGTCCCTTGATACACTATTTCTGCAATACCTTACTGATGCAGCCATTACGATCAGGCTTGTCAACAATTATGTAAGTGTAATCGGGGAGGTCAGGATGCCTGGCAGATACATCCTGACCAAGGACAGGGTTACGATCTTTGAAGCTATTGCCATGGCGGGAGACATTGAAAACTTTGGTAACAGGCAAAGAATACAGTTAATTAGACCGTCTCCATATGGGCCTGTTGTCAAGGAGTTCTCGCTTGCTGACCGGTCAATACTCTCATCAGAATTTTACTATGTCATGCCCAATGATGTGATATACACGATGCCCATGAACGGGAGGGCGTTTCAGGTCAATTCCTCATTCTGGTCATTGTTTTTGAGTACCCTTACTTCAGCTCTTGGAGTTATTGCATTTTTCCGAACACTGTGAAAACCGGAAAAATGGCTGAATATAGGCGTGTAATTAAAGAAAATAATGGATAAGATGAAGGATTCTACCATTATCAATCTGGACCAGGGCAACATCAAGGTTGTTGAAGATAATGAAAATGATCTTCAATTTTTGCTTTCAATTCTTTTCAAGAACTGGTACTGGTTTGCATTGGTATTAATACTTGCACATTTGGCAGTGCATTTCTATGTCAGGCACACAATGCCTGTATATCGCACTTCAGCCACAATACTGATAAATGAGACTGATGACAGACCCCTTCTTGACAACTCTGAGTTGTTGCAGGGTCTGGGACTCCCGGGTGGAATGAAGAACCTGCAGAATCAGATCATGATTCTTAGGTCGAGTGCTCTGACTGAGAAAACTCTTAGCGATCTGCCTTTTGAGACAGAGTATTATATCAAAGGATTGAGAAACAGAGTCCCGATATACCCTGCCATTCCGGTTAAAATTTCTTCTAAGTACGAAATCCCCCTGCCACGTGACACAGAATTTGAAATTAAGTATTTGGGGAATAACCGCTTCAATCTTAGGTCATACGCTGATTACTACCCATTGGATATTACCTCAGCCTTTGGTGACACCATCAACATATCTGAAGGTAAGATTGTTGTAGAATGCCGCAACGAAGAATGGTTCAATACAAGAGATGATCAGTCTCTTTATTTTGTAGTTCACAGCCGTATAAATCTTATCAATAACTATACAAAACGAATCAATGTAGAGCTAATTTCCAAGGAAGGATCTGTTCTCAGTTTAAGTATGAACGGGACGAACAGAATCAAGGATATGGATTTTATCAATAAACATCTCCAGAAATTTCAGACACTATCATTGGAAAAGAAGAATCTAGAGGCTGACAGAAGGCTCGGATTTATTGAAAATCAGCTTATTGGGATTTCGGATTCTCTCTCTCTCACAGAAAACAGGCTTCAGCAGTTTCGTTCTTCTCACAGGGTAATGGATCTCTCTGCTCAGGGACAGGTAATTATTGAGCAGGTAACCGCACTTGAGAAAGAGCGTTCAAGATTGAACCTTGAGGCTAACTATTACGATTATCTTGCAGACTATCTTGCCAAGGAAGCTTCAGGAGAGATCCCGATAATACCGATTACTATGGGTATTACCGATCCCGGGCTTACACGGCTGGTTGAAGAGCTTGCTGAATTGCAGGGTCAAATGTCAGCCAGGGGGGCGGGTGCTATGAACCCACTGCAAAGAAACCTGGAACAGAGGGTCAGAACGACAAAGGAAGCATTGAGGGAGACTCTAAATGGCCTCAGGCGGGCGAATACACTGGCACGTTCAGAGAACCAGGATCAGATCAACAGAGCAAACTATACTGCTTCCTCTCTTCCGGTAACAGAAAGACAATTGCTTGGGATCGAGAGGACGTTCAGGCTAAATGATGAACTTTATACATTTCTCCTTGAGACAAGGGCTGAACTGGAGATGCAGAAAGCATCAAACCGGGCAGACAGTGAAATAATAGATTCTGCTGATGCTCGTTTTAGTCAAAAAATCTCCCCAAATCCCATCAAACTGAATCTTATAGGCTTTATAGGTGGATTTGGATTAACCTTCCTGATCATTTACCTGAGAATGCTTTACAGCAAAAAGCTTGTTGAAGAGGATATAAATAAGATAACCGGTCTGCCAATTATCGGACGTATCCCTCACAGTCCGGACAGCGGGAATACAATTGTACTGAATGACTCTTCTTCAACAACCGCGGAATCTTTTCGCATTTTGAGGTCCAGGATGCAGTTTCTTACCAAGGAATCTCCCAGCCCTGTTATCCTTGTAACATCTGCAATGCCGGGAGAAGGGAAAACCTTTACTGCTATAAATCTGGCATCAGCCTATAGTCTTCTTGGTAAAAAGACAGTACTGCTTGGTTTTGACCTCCGTAAACCTAAGATATACCAGGATTTTGATCTTGGCAATGAAGTCGGTTTATCAACCTGGCTGATAGGAAAGGACAAACTTCATGAAATAATACAAAAGACAAAATTTGAGAATCTGTACGTTATTTCAGCCGGTCCTGTTCCGCCAAATCCGTCAGAACTTACGGCACTCAACAAAACACAGGAATTAATTAACCTTTTAAGGAAAGATTTCGATTTTATAATAATTGACTCATCACCAATCGGGGTAGTCTCTGATACTTTCCATCTGGCATCTCTTTCTGATTCATGTCTACTGGTTGTCAGGCCCGGAAAAACTCTTAAGGATATGTTCATAAACACCCTTAATGAGATGAGGATCAACAACACCAAAGGGATCGGGCTTGTCATCAACGATATTCAATCAGACAGCAGGTATTATGGTTACGGCGAGAAGTACGGCTATACCAACGACAAGAAAAGGTCCCGTAAGAAGTTGTTGAAAAAGATCAGACTGAAAAAGAAAAGTTCATAGCCGCAACTCAATCAGTACTTGATGAACTTCCTTGTTGACCGGATTTCTTTGCCTTTTGCAAGAATGACGATGTATGTACCAGGGGTGATGTCATTAAGACTTACGGGGACAGTAAGGATATCTCCGCTGATATGATCGGTGAAAACCTGTTTCCCGTTTAGCCTTATGATTGATAATATATTTTCTTCCGTTGATTCCTCCGCTGAAAGATCGATATTGAAAGTTCCGTTGTTCGGGTTGGGATAGATTCTCAGCAGGTCGTTATTATATACAATATTATCATCGATAAATACTTCAAGTGTAGCTATATTGCTGGCGCCCAGGTTATCATAGGCTATAGCCTGGAAATCATATCTGCCCGTATCCACATCAGGAAGAGTAAAAACATAAGGGGCAGATATTTTTTCTTCAATAACCACATCTCCGTTTTTCAGGACCACTTTGCTGATGGTTCCGTCGGGATCGGTTGCATCTGCCGTTATAATCAAATTATCATGTTTCTTTGGCTTATTTTTGTTTGAAACAGAGATACTCACAAGCGGAAGCTGATTTATGACTGTCGCAGATTTTTCTACTATGATTGTAACCGGAGAAGAGACGTTTCTGAGGTTAAGGTTATCCACGGCAACAGCAGTAAGCGAATATGTTCCTTCCGGCACCTCTTTCCAGATGAAGGAGTATGGAACGGATGTGAGCGCTCCCAGCATGGTCGTTCCCTGGTAGAACTCGACTCTGTTTAAGTTTCCGTCGGGATCTGAGACAGTGGTTTCAATAGTAATTGTTGCGGGGGCAGTATAATAATTGCTTTTTGTTGGTGAGGCTATGCTTATTGTTGGTGGCTGATTCACAGGGCTGACGTTGTTTGTTACGTTTCGTGCCGTGAAAGAGTCGGCCTGCCCGCCGGCAGCAGTCTGGACTGGATTGGAGGCGGGTTTTGTATATACAACAGTAACTGTGTCCCCGGCAGCTGCCGGGCTTGAGAGGGTAAGTGATACTTTTGTTCCGGAGACTGTAACAGAGGAGACGGTACGGGTTTCGTTATTGACTTTTACGCTGAATGCGGATGGCGCCGGGATGATATTGGCGAGAGTCAGGTTATAGGTTATTTCCAGACGTGCAGGGGTTGCATTTTGGATAACAGAGCTGACATAAGCGGGGATATCGGGAGAACGAGGGGTGGATGTGATCTCATATGAAGACTCATACCAGCCGAGATCTGGGGCAGGGCCATTGAAGGGAAGGCCGACGATAGTTCCTTTATTAATGAGATCAGAATCAGACTTTAATTTCAAGAAATTAGTATTAGGAAGAGATCCATCATTCTGCCGTGAACCAGTTAGCTCGGTGGGATTTAAAGAAACAAAATCATCTTTGTCAACTGTAACTCCTGGAGTATCCCAGGAGTTATTTGAATGTTCTATTGGTCCCGAGAATCTGTCACCATCATAATTGTCGAAAGAAATGTTATTTTTTAAAACACGTACCCTGGATCCGGTTCCGATATATAAGTTGAATCCTTTTCTGTTTGCTGTGTAGGTGGGATCGTGTCCGTTATGGTATGCGATATTATTATTTAGAATCATACGTTGGGATGGATGTCCATTATCATTCGTTGTGAATCCATCCTCTCTGTTGTAAGCTGCGATACAATTTTGTAAAGTTGCATAAACCCATTCTGTGCTGCTTATGTTATCGCTACTCATATATCCTAACTTAAATCCGTGTCCCCCTCCTGTTGACATGGAACCGTTGTTAAAACTCCAGCAACTCTCAAAGGAGACAAGTGATTTCTGGCCTTGTGTGCCAAATCCCTGATCAGAACAATTCCAAGCTCTGCATCCTATGTATTTGATGTGACCAGTGTACTCACTAGTGGCACTTGAAAACCCTGAGCCATAATTGCCCGGCATATGCCCCAGACTATCACAACAATTATAAGCATCACAATTAATGTAAGCGATAATACTGGGTCCCACATTCAACCAGCCAATACCTCCCATATCATGCACAACACATCTATTCCAAGTAATGTTGGTACAATTCTCAGTATAAACTCCTTGAACAACATGTTCAGGATTTTCTCCCGATATTTGCTTGAAATTCCGAAAGTGCAAGCCATGAAATTCCACCCAGTCAACATTGAGTATCATAGTTACATATAAAAAAGTAAATGAAGGCGAGGTTACATTACTGCCATCCAGAATAGGTATTTCCCCGGGATAGTTTAAATGTACTATTGGATTTGTTGATGTGCCATCATACCCTATTCCACTTGAAGGATTATATGAAATTCCATGACCATGAGTAGGATACATCGGATATATACCACCACGATAAAAAACAGTATCTCCTGCTCGTGCTGTCTGAAAGGCCTTTTGCCAAGTTAACCAGGGCTGGTTTATTGTACCAGCATTTCGATCGCTCCCCGTTGTTGATACATAGAAAGTACCTGCAATTAGGGTTGTAGAGATATGGAGAAGCAACCATGTATATAAGAACCATCGGCAATATTTGACGAAAGGCATAAATTTGTTGACTAACATGTGTAAATATTTGACGAAGATATGGTTTTTTAAACGATCAATCAAAAAAAATGTTTCGAAAATTATTGAAACTTATTAACATGAACCTGAAATCGGGTATTCGGGTCACACTACTTTAAATAATGAGGCTTAAGTGAATTATGATAGAGATGAACTACTTTTAGCACACCTGTCAGAATGGTTAAAAACAGATGGATTATTTAACCGGGATATACTAACCGCAGATGGAGAAAGACTCGAAGGTATTAATGGTTTCCTTTGTGATACTAAATCTCTTTAACTGGATTTCTGTAGTTGAGATAAAACTCGGAATACCTCTGATTGCTAAGTATATTTTGTCGGCAGGTGTTCTCTGTGTATTAGTATGGTTCTGGTACAAGCATAAACAAAAACCTGACCCGGGAGGTCCGTATTATTTGGTTATCAGTATCTTCATGATTTGGTCCGGCTTATTGATCGTGACAGCGATACTGAGTTTTGATAATTTATTTTATCTGCAACGATTATTCGCCCAGAGATTCTTTTTCATACCATACATTCTTCCTCTTTTTGTTTTGAATACCAGATTCGATCTTAAGTTTTTCTCTATATTTCTTAAGACTGCATCAGTACTTATAATACCTGCACTCATCATGCAGCTTGTTGTAATTGCCACTGGGATGAATAGAACTTCCTGGTTTGAACAAACTACCAGGATATTTATTTTCGATATAGGAAGCAGTCTGGTATTGTTGACTGCACACCTTTATTACAGGAAATATGTTTCCTATATTATTATTGGATATTTTGTTGTATACGTATTTCTTTGGTCATTTTTTGGTCGCAGGGGAATGATAGTAGAATATTCTCTCTTGCTTTTTATGATGCTTATAATGAGGCTTAAGAGTCCCTTGGTGGAGAGGCATGATCGCATGAAAATCTATTTTCTTGGATTGCTATTCGTGCTTCTTATAATTGGATTTGGACATCTGTTTTCTGATACTTATGCTTTCCAGCGAGGATTTAGCAGAACTGCATTGGAGGAGTCACGTGGCCAGGTAATTACAGACTTTTTCAATGATTTCTCCACCACAGAAGACTGGCTTATCGGGAGAGGTTTGCTTGGTACGGTTTCACGCAGTATACTGGGTTACGAAGAAGCGGGGTTTATTGAAAACGGATTTTTGAACATCTTACTGAAAGGAGGATTACTTTTCGCTTTACCCTTTATTATTATTATGCTCAGGGCAGTTTATCTTGGTTTTTTCAAAACCAGGAATGAATTAACGAAGAGCCTGGCAATCATTATTCTTGTTCATTTAATTATGATGGGTTACTTTAATCTTCCGGATTATTCACCGAAGTATATTTTAACATGGATAGCAATCGCTGCATGTTTTAACCCAGAATTACGGAACATCTCCAACAGGGATCTGCTTGATGCTCTTAACGGAGGCAAGCAGGTATCGGGAAAGATGTTGTATCCTCAAAAGTGATAAAGATGAAAGTCCTCTGGTTTTCAAATACATCATGTAATGCTTCCGAATACTTAGGCGAAGGACCAGTGGGAGGCAGTTGGCTCAAATCACTTGACCGGACTCTTCAGAATGAAGTGGACCTTCATGTTGCTTTTTACTATCCGAAAAGAGATGATACATTCAAATATCTGAAGACCACTTACCATCCAATCAGTAAAGGCAATTGGAAACTCAAGGCAATTCTTGGTATTTTTTTGAGAAACACATCCAATAAAGAGGAGTTAGAAAAATATCTGGGAGTAATCAGGCAAATAAATCCCGATATTATTCATATACATGGAACTGAGAATCCCTTTGCATGCATAATTCCTTTTGTCAATACACCTGTGGTGGTTTCGGTTCAAGGCTGCATTACCGTCTATCATCACAAATTCCTGGCTGGATTCTCCCTCAGGGATCTCAAGCTTAGTATATACTATCGCGGTAAGGGCTTTCGCTCCTACATCAGGAATAAGTCTTTTAACCGTATTTACAAAGACTTTGAAGCCCTAAAGGACAGGGAACAAAGAAACCTCAGGTCAACGCAGTACATAATAGGAAGGACTGCCTGGGATAAGAGAATCACATCCGTTTTGGCACCCAAACGGCTTTATTACCATGGAGACGAGTTATTGCGGGATCCGTTTTATAGTACTCTATGGAATAATGTAGCTGACAGAAGTCTTGTAGTTCATACCACCACCTCTAACAGTGCATATAAGGGCTTTGAGACACTATGTGAAGCGCTTTACATTCTGAAACAAGAGGTTGATCAGGATGTTGTCTGGCAGATTGCCGGACTAAGCCAGCATGATGCTATCGTAAAAATAGCAAAGAAAAAATTAGGAGATCGATTTCCTTTGAAAGGATTATTATTTCTCGGGTCATTGGATGCAAACAAACTTGCCGAGGCGATGGGCAATGCGAACATTTATGTATCTGCTTCTCATATTGAAAACAGTCCTAATAACCTTTGCGAAGCGATGATAATTGGGATGCCATGCATTGCCACATATGCCGGAGGTACTGCTTCGCTTATCTCCGACGGATCAGAGGGTATAATTGTTCAGGATGGTGATCCGTGGGTATTGGCAGGTTCAATAATAGAACTATACCGCAATCCAACAATGGCTGTTGAATTTGGTAAAAATGCCAGGTTAAGGGCATTAAAAAGACATGATCATAAAAGGATTGTTCACGAGTACATTAGCACGTACCGAAGTATTATTGAAAATCACCGTTCATCTTGAACACATTATGATTATCGATGAAAATACTAGTACTTCACAGTAACAATATCTTTGCCGCGAACAGTGCATCGGCCAATCGATGGAGGACAATTATCGAGGGCTTGACAAATAATGGAATTTCCTTTCATTATATCATTACTTCCGGATATTTATCCAAAACAGAGAAAGCGACATTTGGTATCAGAGGGAGCATTAATGAGCAACTAAACTATAGGTATTTATCAGCCCAGAAACGATATGGATACTGGAGAACCCGCATAAATATTTACTTTCTGAGTCATATAATAAATTGCATTAATTCCATACGTTTAAGACGACTAATCAGAACCATCAGACCGGAAATTGTCTTTTTATTTCCTTCATATGATACCTTGAATGTATATCTTATGGCATTCCGCAACAGGCTTGCCAATTTTCTATTGATGACAGAAATAAACGAGTACAATGACATCTGGGATATCCATGCAACTAATTACCTTCAGAGATCAAGGAACAGAAAATTCAATGCATTGTTGACTCAGGGAATATTTACAAGGCTTGATATCTGCCTGGTCATGACCGATGTTCTACTAAAACACTACAGCAGTTTTCCTCACCTAAAGCAGGGTATTGCCTTTCTCAAAGTCCCAATGACAGTCGATCTGAAAAGATTCAATAATCCTGAAGTTATTGATTACTTACATCAGCCATATATTGCTTATTGCGGTTCCGGTGGTTTCTTTACCAACGGAGTTGATATTCTTATTCGATCCTTTGCTGTACTATCCGAAGAATTTCCGGATACGAAACTCTATATAGCTGCATTTTGGGGCCAGGATGGGCCAAAAATGCTGGAATTAATAAAAGAAACAGGGATGACTGAACGGATTATTTATCTTGGATCTCTTCCCCGGGAATCTATCCCATCATTTCTGCACGGAGCTGAAGTTCTTGCTCTACCTAGACCCGATTCACGACAGGCTCAGGGAGGATTTCCTACAAAACTGGGTGAATATCTGGCAAGTGGCCGGCCCGTGTGTGTCACTAAAGTTGGCGAGATACCTGCATATCTGCAAAACAATGAGTCGGCATTTCTTTCGGAACCTGGTAATATTGAATCTTACGTAGATTCCCTCCGGATTGCATTGACCAATAGAAGTTTGGCGAAGCGTGTGGGTGAAAATGGGAGAAAAGTAGCCGAGACAGTGTTTAATATGGAAATTCAGGCACGACACATTGCTGACTTATTAAAAGAGAAGGTTAATTCTGGTTAGTTTTACTGTCATTTTAGTTTCACACATTTTAAAAATGTAATGGTAATCGAGAAAGCCTCAATTTTTTAAATAATACTTTTATTTACCATATGAAAATTCAGGAATTACGAACTGCGAAAGATGAGTATTGGACCACTGTTTCTGCTTTAATTGATGATTTCGAGCTATGGTATAAGGTGCCTTCTGCATATGCTGTCACTCAGACTGTTGATCCTTTCGTGGCAGCAGCCCTTCTGCCAGCAATGTTAAACGCAGAAACTATTGAAGTTGGTAATGGGTTATCGGTCTCAAAGAGGTTAAAGTCAAACCTATATCATTTGCAGGAGATTTATCATTCCTGGAACCCGGAACTGAAAATGATTGAAATCGATTCGGATTTTACCCATTCAAACGAAACCCCAGTTAACAAAGGAGCAGTTTCCTTCTTCTCTGGTGGGGTTGATAGCATGTATACTTTCCTTAAGCAGCAAAACGATCTCACCCATGTCATATATATTAACGGATTTGACTTTTTCGAGGATGAATCTGTATCAGAGATGGCAATAAGTCGAAATTCCAGGTTCGTTCATTCCTTTGGTAAAAAATTAATACCTGTCGCGACAAATTTCTATCACTTTGGTTACAAATTCCGGTTTAACAGAAATCTGTCGCAGGGCAGTCAACTAGGTTCAATCGCCATTCTTTTAAGTTTTCCCAGGACATATATTCCGGCGTCTTTTTCTTACAGTCAAATGTATCCGCTTGGATCACATCCCTTGACAGATCCCTTATGGACTACGGAGTCCATGGAGGTTGTGCATGATGGTTGCGAAGCAAACAGAGCTGAAAAAATCCTCAGAATTCGTGACAATAAAGCTGCTCTGTCAAATCTGAGAGTATGTTTTAAGGATATGAATAACAATTGCGGCGAATGCAGTAAATGTATCCGTACAATGATCGTTCTAAATTTACTTGATATTAAAACAGATTCATTCCCGCAGCTGCCTCCTATAAAAGTATTAAGAAACCGAGTGATCGATGGAGTTGCGGAAAGAATATTCTTAAAGGAGAGTATAGATTTGGTAAAAATGCAAAATCAGACCAGGCTGATTAGAGCCCTTAAGAATAGCTATAAGCGTCAATTAATTAAGCAAGTAACCAGAGACCTTGACCTGATTTTTTTAAATGGGTGGCTGTTAGATTTTTACAAGCGAAAAATAATCAGAAGAAGCTTTAACAAAAGCATTGATACTCTACCTGTCGCATGACCCGATGATTTTTCTGTAATCACTAATTACCCTGGTCCTCATCACTTAATAATATCAAACAGTGCGATAGTAAAGGGTATAAAAATCTAATATTCATAATGTTGTTCAATGTAATGGTTTGATAAGGGAGCTTTGCCCGTCGATTCATGAATCATCTGATCACTGAACAGTTGTTGTTTTACAAAAAGGATTAGGTCGCTTAAAATTTTATCACATGAAAATTGGAGCTTTTAAAACATCATTGAAGGAGCACGAAAATCGGGTTCCAATATATCCCGAGCACCTCCGTTGGTTATCCTCAGAGGTGAAAAAGGTTCTCTTTCTTGAAAAAGGTTATGGTGAGAGCTTTGGGTTCGGGGATGAAGAACTACAGGCTGATTGTGCCGGATTTCTTAATAGGGGAGAGATATTTAAAGAATGTGATATACTGATATTACCAAAACCCACCGAAGCTGATTTGACAAAGATGCGTTCGGGTCAAATTCTCTGGGGGTGGGTTCACTGCGTACAACAGTTTAATATTGCACAATGTGCAATAGACAGGAAGATAACCGTATTAGCCTGGGAGGCAATGCATCACTGGATGAATGGGATCAAACTATTACATGTCTTTTACAAGAATAATGAAATTGCCGGCTATGCATCGGTAATACAAACCCTTGAATTGCTAGGATTGGATGGTCATTACGGGCCTAGAAAGAAAGTTTTGATTTTTAGTTATGGTTCTGTGAGTCGTGGTGCAATTTATGCTCTTCAGGGGCGTGGTTTTAATAACATTCATGTTCTAACAAGACGTGAAACTCACCTTGTGGCAGATCAGAATCCGGACGTCTACTACTATTATTTATACAAAGATGGAGAGGGTTTTTCATGTCGTCCTCCTGTTGGTGATTCCTTTAGCCTGGAGGAATTCATGGCTGATTCAGATATCATAGTCAATGGCATTCTTCAAAATCCTAATGATCCGTACATTTTTATTAAAAACGATCACTTGAATAAGTTGAGAAAGAATGCCGTCATTATCGATATAAGTTGTGACAAAGGTATGGGTTTCGAATTTGCCAGACCGACTACATTTTCAGAACCAATCATTACTTTGAAAAACTATATCAAATATTACTCCGTTGATCATGCGCCGTCTTATTTGTGGAACGCTGCTTCAAGAGAAATTTCGAAAGCTTTGATACCATATCTGGTAATCCTTTGCAAAAATAATTTTGACATCCATAGCGACATGACTTTGTCAAAAGCTATAGAAATTGAAAATGGGATCATCAAAAACAGAGATATTCTCTTATTTCAAAAAAGAGAGAAGGAATATCCGCACAAGCAATTATAGACTTTTTAACAAGATTTACCTTAAACAGGAAGACCCATGCCGATCAGAATAAATTCCTATTCATTAAAAACATTTTTGCGGGCACTCCCAATAACAAGGAGACAAGAGCTTAAGGAACTTCACAAGCAAAAGGTGATACTTCATAGGTCAGAGCTGGACGCATATCTTATGGATGCTTTGCCCGTAGTTTTAGAGCATGTTATCGATAATCCTTATGTTGGCTTAGTCAAAGATTTGGATTATTTGAACTCGCCAGATTTTATACCTGTTAGGGCAGATTGGCCTAAGTACGAACGCTTTCTTAAATTCAATAATATTCATTACAGTTTTTATGATGTGAGATCATCTCAATGGATGATGGATGCAATGAAATATGACGTAATTATCTGGCATCCGTATTCATCTCCTGTAAGCAGGGAGGAGGCTGAGAATAAATTATATGTTCTTCAAAACCTTTTGCACAAGAAATGTTACCCTACATTTGAGGAGATGTGGGGATATGAAAATAAAATCAGATCATACTATCTAAATTCTTTTTACGGGCTACCCGTTTTACCGACATTTTTAACAAACTCAAAAAATGAGGCTTTAGATTTTGTCAATAAATCAGAATATCCTTTAATCTCTAAAATTTCTACTGGATCAGCATCGAATGGGGTGTTCAAGATCGCTAATAAAAAATCGGGATTAAAGTTTGTCAAGGCATGCTTTTCATCTCGTGGAAGGGCAACATATTGGCCTTATCTTCGCCAGAAGAATTACTTGTACCTTCAGCGATTTATCAATGATGCAAAGTATGATTTACGCATCATTGTTGTAGGAAACAAGGTATTCGGTTACTTCAGGTACGCCAAAAAAAATGACTTTAGAGCATCAGGATCCGGCATACTTGAGAAGAAAGAACTTCCAAGGGATGCAATGTTACTGGCTATCGAAGCAAAAAGGAAATACAATACTGCATGTCTGGCGGTGGATTTGCTTTATTCTGAGAGAGTAAAAGAATACTACATAATCGAAACCTCAATATTTTTTGGGATTGACACTCCTGAGCAGTTATTGGTCAAAGGTAAGCCGGGTTACTATGAATACAAGGATGGGAAATTTGATTTCAGGGAAGGAAGATACTGGATTCAGGAACTGGTTCTAAAGGAATATTTTGACTCGTTCTATCTTAGCAGAAAGTAAAAGAATCTGATTAAAATGACCATTATTGTTCTCTTTGCCCCACTTGTTCTTATGAGGGGAGTTCCTTCTTAAAGCTTTTATAAAACTTAGAAAAACCTCTGTTTGATGCTGAAAAACCTATTAAAGAAGATATTAAATGATATTTACAACCTCAAAGGGTGGAAGACTGATCGCAAACTCATTGTCATTGAATCTGATGATTGGGGAAGTATCCGGATGCCTGACTTGAATACCTACAACATTCTGTTTTCAAAAGGAGTACGGGTTGATAAATGTCCATTTACTAAATATGACTCACTTGAAAGTTCTGAAGACCTCGAAAAACTCATTGAAGTGCTTCTGTCATTTAAGGATTATAAAGGCCACAATCCTTCTCTCACTGCTAATTGTGTGCTGGCAAATCCGGATTTTGAGAAAATTTCGGATTCTGGGTTTCTGAATTACCATTATGAATCTATCACCGATACGTTTGAAAAATATTCCTTCAGCAAAAATCCAATTATTTTATGGAAGGAAGGAATTAGACAGGGAGTGTTTACTCCGCAATTTCATGGACGAGAACATCTTAACGTAAAAAGATGGATGAAAGCCCTGCATGATAATATGCCTGAAACGAGATTGGCTTTTGACTTAAAAATGTATGGAATAAGCAGTACTATTACCAGTGAAAATCGCCGAAGTTATTTGGAGGCTTTTTCTATGGATGAGGAAAGCGATATAGAACTTCTTGCAAAAATCATTGAGGATGGACTCAGACTTTTCAAACTTGTTTTCGATGCCACACCCTTATCATTTATTGCGCCAAATTATATATGGCCACCTGATATTGAGAGTGTTTTATATAGGAATGGAATAAAATATATTCAGGGTCAGAGAATTCAGTTAAGTCCGCAGGTAAAATCACCAAGATCGAAGAGAATTGCCCATTATACAGGAGAGACTAATCTCATAGGACAGATTTACTCAGTCCGGAATTGCCTATTCGAACCGACCCTATTTCCGGGAACTGACAACCTGGGCAATTGTATGCGACAGATAGAGTACGCTTTTAAGCGGAGAAAGCCTTCAATTATAGCAAGCCATAGGCTAAACTTTGTGGGTTCCCTTGACGAGGGAAACAGAGATCGGAACTTGTTATTACTCAGGAAATTATTAGAGGGCATCACAAGAAAATGGCCAGAGGTGGAGTTTGTATCCAGCGATACCCTGGGTGACCTTATGTATCAGGACTTATATTCTAATAGATAAGCAAATGAGGATTTTAATCGCCGGAGACTTTTGTCCTATTAACCGAACTGAGGATCTCGTTAACCAGGAGAACCATGCAGGAATTTTTAATGAATTCCTTTCAATAATTGAAAATTCTCAGCTAGCCATAGTCAATTTAGAGTGCCCCTTAACCAATTCTGACTCTTCCATCAATAAAATAGGACCAAGCCTTAAAGCCTCCCCTAAAGCTGCAGGTATTCTTGCCAAAGCTGGATTTAATGTTGTGACACTAGCCAATAATCATATCATGGACTTTGGTTCAGCTGGATTACAACAGACATTAGAAGTGTGTCGGAGTAATGGTATTTTATGTGTCGGGGCAGGAGAAAACCTGGAGCAGTCCCGGAAACACTTAGTCGTTGAAATTGATACCTACAAAGTAGCCATTGTAAACTTTACAGAGAACGAATTTTCGACTACTCACGGAAGTAATCCTGGAGCTAATCCTCTGAATATTGTTGAAAATTACAGGGAAATAAAAAAGGCTAAGGACTTTGCTGATTATATTATTGTAATTGTGCACTCTGGCAATGAAATGTATGATTTACCCAGTCCCAGAATAAAAGAAACCTTCAGATTCTTTGCAGAAGCAGGAGCAAGTGCTGTCATAGGTCACCATCCACATGTTCCCGGTGGATTCGAGATCCACAATCAGGTACCGATCTTTTATAGCCTTGGTAATTTCGTCTTTGACTATCCTGGAGTAAAAGATAGAAGATGGAATCTTGGATATGCCGTCGAACTATATCTGGGGGATGAATCTGGATTTAGAATTATCCCGTTTGAACATTCTTTAAATCAACCCGGTATCCGGGTATTAAAAGAAGATGAAGAAAAATCTTTCAATCAACATCTCGCTGCATTAAACTCTATAATACTTGACGATAGTTTGTTGAATAAAGAGTATAATGAGTTCTGTAAAAAGAATAAAAATCTATATTTCTCATATCTCGAACCCCATTCAATCTCCTTGCTCCACTACCTGAGAAACAGGAACTTATTCCCATCGTTTCTAACCAAAAGAAAGAAAAAAACATATTTAAATCTTTTCAGATGTGAGTCACATAGGGATGTTATAGAGAATTTACTCCGTAATGAATTGTAATGAAAGTAATTCAGGTTTGATTCAACAAGTTTATAATTCCGTTTGCGTACTGCTATATAACTTTGATATACAATGCTTTTCAATTCCCTGGAATTCCTGTTATTCTTTGTAATAGTAACGGCTGCATATTTTTTATTACAGCATAAATACCGCTGGATACTGTTGCTGCTAAGCAGCTGTTACTTTTACATGTCCTTTGTGCCGGCTTATATCCTGATCCTGATATTTGCAATCGTGATTGGTTACCTGGCTGGCATACTCATGGAAACAAAACCTCATAAAAAACGAACCTTCTTTATCGCCGGTCTGACTGCCAATATAGGTATCCTCGCTTTCTTCAAGTATTATAACTTCCTCAATGAAAATATCGGATTCCTCCTTGGCGGATTCGGCCTGAATAACCCCGTACCTTACCTGAATATTATCCTGCCTATTGGCCTCTCATTTCATACCTTCCAGGAAATGAGCTACCTGATAGAAGTCTATCGGGGAAAACAAAAGGCCGAACGCCATTTCGGCATTTTTTCAGTTTACGTAATGTTCTATCCGCAACTCGTTTCCGGCCCGATTGAAAGACCTCAAAACCTTTTACATCAGTTCTACGAGAAACATCGGTTTAACCACGAAGACCTCACCGAAGGCCTTAAACTGATGCTGTGGGGCTTCTTTAAAAAACTCGTAATTGCTGATCGCCTGGCTATCTATGTAGACGCTGTATACAATAATGCCTCTCATCATAACGGGATTACATTCCTTATTGCAACAATCTTCTTCTCATTCCAGATCTACTGTGATTTCTCCGGGTATTCTGACATTGCAGTGGGATCGGCAAGAGTAATGGGATTCAGGCTTACAAATAATTTCAACCTGCCCTATCTGTCAAAATCAATTGCAGAATTCTGGAGCAAATGGCACATCAGCCTATCCAATTGGCTCCGCGATTATATTTACCTCCCGATGGTCTCATCACTCTCAAAGAAAATCACTAAAAAGAAACTGATGGGAATTGAACGGCCGTTATGGCTTTATTCGGGAGCCACTTTTGTTACTTTCATGGTAAGCGGGATATGGCACGGCGCAGCATGGACCTTCGTGTTTCTTGGACTGGTACACGCCTTTTTCCTGATTTTCGCCATCGTCACAAAACAAATTCGCCTGAACCTGGCAGCAAAAACCGGCCTGACAAGAGTCCCGTTCATTTACGACTTCCTGCAGGTGGTGATTACTTTCATGCTTGTCACCTTTGCGTATATCTTCTTCAGAGCCAACAGCTTCAGTGATGTTGGCACAATTTTACAGAGCTTCGGCAATCTCAGGGGCCCCGTATTCTACGAAAACTATAAGGACATTGCGTACCCGGTATTCGGCATACTGTTCCTGTTACTGGTTGAACTTAAACAACGATATTATAAAGGTTCCTTTAGTATTATGAACAACAGGAAATGGTATGTGCAGTCCATGGCCTGCGCTACCCTGATCATTGTTATCCTTCTTGTCGGGGTATTTGACGGAGGCCAGTTCATTTATTTTCAGTTTTAATTCTCCGTTCTTTTCAGCACATCAGGCCGGACGGAAAGAGGTTGACTCTTAAAAAAAATATTGTCAGCAATTTTATAAGATGAACCCGGGAAAACTTTGCCTCGTCATCCCTTCGCTCCAGGCAGGAGGAATGGAAAGGGTAATGTCGGAATTAGCCAGCTACATGTCTGACCGCGGTGACATCCGGGTCCATCTGGTCCTCTATGGCATTACCAGGGAAATCTTCTACCCGCTGCCGAAAGACATTATTGTCCATTCCCCGGAATTCACCTTCAATAACAGTTACAGGTTTTTGTCTGCCATAAGAACATTAATTTACCTGAGATCAGAGATCGGTAGAATTTCACCCGAAGTAATCCTGAGCTTCGGAGAGTACTGGAACAGCTTTGTCCTGATTGCCCTGAAACTGCTTCCCTATCCAGTCTACATATCAGACAGGTGTCAGCCGGACAAGTCGTTGGGAAAGTTCCATGACCGGCTCCGCAGGATGCTGTACCCGGGAGCTGCGGGAATAATTGTCCAGACCATAAAAGCAGAGGAGATATACAGGTCTGAGTACAGGCATCCGAATATCCGGGTCATTGGTAATCCTGTACGTTCAATTGCAGGAGATAAGACAATACAACGTGAAAATATTGTCCTCACGGTGGGCCGTCTGATCAGATCTAAAAATCATGACAGGCTGATTGAAATGTTCCTCAGTATTTCCATGCCGGGCTGGAAGCTTGTCATTGTCGGGTATGACCACCTTAAACAGAATGTCTCAGAAGACCTGTACAGAATTATACGTGAAAATAATGCTGAGGACAGAATCATCCTTGCCGGGAAGCAGGCTGATGTGGAATCATTTTACCTGAGAAGTAAAATATTTGCCTTTACGTCTGTTTCAGAAGGGTTCCCGAATGTTATAGGAGAAGCAATGACGGCAGGGCTGCCGGTTATTGCATTTGACTGCATTGCCGGCCCTGCTGATATGATAGAGAATGACAGGAACGGGATACTTGTCCCGTTATCTGATTATATGACCTTTGAGGAAAAACTCAGGGAACTGATGAAGGACCCGGACCTCAGGAACAGACTTGGAGAACAGGCAAGATCAGATATCAGGAAATTCTCCGTCAATATAATTGGTGAAAAATATGCCAGTGTACTCTTTGGAAAATAGTTAAAAAAATAATCAATAAGCAGAAGATGAAAACATTAATAACAGGAGGAGCCGGGTTTATCGGATCTGCGGTTGTACCAAAACTTAAAAATGAAGGCTTTGACATTTATGTACTTGATAATCTTTCATTCGGAAGCAGGGAGTTCATCAATGTCAATGATGATAATTTCTTTCTGGCAGATATCAGGGATTATGACAGGATAAAGGAAGTTTTTGACATGATAAGGCCCGAGATTGTGGTGCATCTGGCTGCCATCCATTTCATCCCCTACTGCAACCAGCATCCGTTTGAAGCTGCAGACACAAACATAAGGGGTACAGTGAATGTGCTGAAAGCCTGCGGCAGTAATAGCAATTTAGAAAGGTTTTTCTTTGCTTCCACTGCAGCTGTATACCCGGTTTCTGACGGGGCCCTTGCAGAAACACACACTTTACATCCCCTTGATATATATGGCCTGAGCAAGCTCACCGGCGAGCATTTATGCAGGGAATTCTACCTTGAAACCGGTACCGACACTATTGTCTGCCGTTTCTTCAATGCTTTTGGTCCCAATGAAACAAATCCTCACCTGATCCCTGAAATTGAAAAACAATTGCGCAACGGTAACCGGGAGATCAGGCTGGGCAACCTTACTCCGAGAAGGGACTTCATTCATACTTATGATATGGCTTCCGCTGTAATGCACCTCCTGAAATTGAACAATCCGGGCTATGAGACATTTAACCTGGGACGCGGAATAGAATACTCTGTTGTGGATATTGTCAGTTCATTTGAAAAGAAACTGGGAGAAAAGATTGTAATAGAAACAGATCCTGAAAGGGTAAGGAAGGTAGAACGGGAACACCTGTTGGCAGATGTGTCAAAACTAAAGAATTACACAGGTTGGGAGCCTGTATGGGGGATCGATGAAGGTATAGAAAATTTAATACAGAACTGGTAAATATCAGAAGTGAGACTTAACAGATCATAATGGACGACAGGAGAATAAAACTCGGGATAATATTCAACTTCAATCCTTCATGGATGGGGGGGATTATTTATATTCTTAACCTTATAAGGACTCTGAATTTTCTGGATGATACTGATAAACCGGAAATTGTACTTTTTTACCGTAAGGATCTGAAGAAATTCTCAGACCAGGTTGAATATCCCTACCTTGAAACGGTTGAATGGGAATTCCCCTCAGTTTATAAGGGTTATGTCAGGTCATGGATTACGCGTAAAAATGTATTTGTGGACGAGATCCTGAAGAAGTATTCTCCTGACGGACTTTATCCTCTGCATGACTTCCCGGTCTATGCCGCAACCAATACAAAACTGGTGTGCTGGTATGCAGACCTGCAGCACAAGCATTATCCCGGCTTTTTTCGTAAGCGGAAATTACTGGAAAGGTCTATGCGGATCAGATTCATTCTCAGGAATGCCGAGTATCTTGTCCTGTCAAGTAATGCAGTCAAAGACGACTTTAAAAGGTTTTTCAGGATCGGCGGGCGAACGAAGGTGCATATCTTCCACTTTGTGTCTGTTATTGATGATCTTTCAAAGCTTGATATCCAATCAGTAAGGGACAAATACGGTCTGCCTCCGGAATATTTTATGATTTCTAACCAGTTTCACAAACATAAGAATCACAAGGTACTGCTGTTGGCTCTCGCGAAGCTGAAGCAGATGGGTTCCGGTGTTCATTTGGCAATGACCGGCCGGTTCCCTGCTTCCACCCATTCAACATACCTGAGGGAACTTCATGACCTGATTGCGAAGTACGGCCTGCAGTCGCAGATAAGTATGCTGGGGATAATTCCAAGAAATGAGCAGCTTTTATTGATGAAGCATTCTCAGGCTGTATTACAACCCAGCCTCTTTGAGGGGTGGAGCACAGTGATAGAAGATGCAATATCATTGCAGGTTCCCGTGATTGCCTCCAATCTCCCTGTAAATATTGAGCAGTTAGGTGTGAAGGGGACTTATTTTGATCCCCACAATGCGGATGAACTTGCCTCAATTCTTGCAGCTGTGCCCGGGAGAGATCCCGATGTAAAGCTCTATGAAGATTACGAAACAAGGATTAAGGCTGCTGCAAGAGAATTCATCGGCATCTTTTCCTGAGCAATCTGCCGTTAATCAATGCTGGATATCCTCAAGCTATACATTAAGAACATTCCCGGATGGAGGTCCGCCAGGCGACTGGTGGTCTTCATTTCTGATGACTGGGGAGACAACAGAATCAGGAGCGAGAGAGATTACCTCAGGCTTATTTCGATGGGTATCCCGGTGGATAAATCTGTCCACACAAAGTATGGCGCTCTTGCGACACACTCTGATCTTTACTCCCTGTATGAGGTTTTAACCCGGTACAGGGACAGGAATGGCAGGAATGCCGTCATTACCCCTTTTGTCATAATGACCAACCCTGATTTTGACAGGATCAAAGCCGGCGGATTTGAAAAGTATTATTATGAGGTATTTACAGATACGATCAGAAAGTCAGTCGGGGGTGATGAGACTATTAAAGCCTGGCACAATGGGATAGAGGAGGGTATATTTTTACCTGAGTTACACGGAAGGGAACACTTCAATGTCCCGCAGTGGCTAAAATACCTGAGGAAGGGTGATAAACGGCTGCTGGAAGCTTTTGAATTACAATATGCGTATCTGAAGACGGATGAAATGAACGTTAGTCCTGTTTACGCGTTTTACTTTGATAACAAGATTGATTTTGAGTTTTTAAATGAATCACTGGCTGATGGTGTCAGGATATTTCAGGAAACATTTGGTCGCAAGCCTTCAGTGTTCAATCCTCCCAACGGAATGTTCCATACCGCATTCTATCCGCAGCTTGCAGAATCAGGTATTAAGGCTGTTAATACCAGGCATTTCAGGCCACAGCCTGGCAGCAAAGGAAGGATTATGAAGAACCATTTCAGGTCCGGCCAGGTCTCATCCGAAGGTATACTTCATTTTATTTCAAATTGTGCCTTCGAACCGGCTGCATGGGACTACGGAGGAACAGGAAAGACATTACGTCAGGTGGAGGTGGCATTTAACTGCAGGAAGCCTGCTCTCATCAATACTCACCGGGTAAATTATATTGGTTCCAGGGACAGGAAAGTCAGGGATAAGAGTCTTTCGGAACTTGACCACCTCCTGAAAAGCCTGATCAGCAAATGGCCTGACATTGAGTTTGTCAGTGCGGGTGAATTCGTTTCAATCATGGCACGGAGACAATGAATGAAGGCCGGAGAAGAATAGTCTTTGTTAATCAGTCAGCTGGTTATCTGACTGTAGAGAACATCAATGAATTTTCAGGACATTTTGATGATCTGGGCCTTATTTATGGTACAATGACTCCGAATCAATACCCTTTGGACAGGAAGGTTGAAAGAGTCAGGGTAATTAAGAAAACCCGTAAGTCCAATACAGGTAAGGTATTGCGATGGCTGCTGGCATCCATTCAGATTCATTTTTATCTGTTATTCAGGTTCAGAGGATATGAGGTATTTTATTACACTCTTCCGCCCTTTTCATATTTGAGTTCCCTGTTTTTGAAAAGGAAGTTCTCGGTCATGATTTTTGATGTATACCCTGACATCCTTGCTTCTTTTGGTATCAGTAAGAGGAATCCGGTTTACCGGCTGTGGAGCCTGGCGAACAAAAGACTCTTTGCCAGGGCACACAGAATATATACTATCAGCAATTCTCTCCGCGATGTCCTGAGTCAGTATGTCAGCGCCGATAAAATTACAGTCGTACGGCCCTGGGGATCCCTGTCGAACCTTAAGCCCTTACCGAAACAGGAAAATCCGTTCACCCTGGAGCTTGGTTTGGAGAAGAAGCTTGTAGTGCAGTATTCGGGAAATATCGGAATGACGCACAATGTTGAATTACTGATCCGGCTTGCCAGGGATCTGCAGGATTACCCCATGATCAGTTTTGTAATAATTGGCAGGGGTAAGAAGGTTGAACTGATCAGGAAACTGATTGAAAAATACGCATTGTCAAATTGTGTTCTCCTTCCGTTTCAGCCTGAAGATAAGATACTCTACAGCCTGTCAAATGCAGATATAGGTGTTGTGATGCTTGATGACAAGGCCGGGCTCTTCAGTATCCCCAGCAAGGTTTACAATATAATGGCTGTTGGTTCAGCCATTCTGGCAATAGCATCACCGGAATCGGATCTGGGGGCTATCGTTGACAGGTATCAAAACGGAGTGTGTCTTCCGTCACAAGAATACGAAGCAATAAAGGATTTTATCATTGAAATGAGCAGTAATCCTGAAAAGCTTTCGCTTTACATGGCCAACTCAATCAGGGCTTCAGCTGATTTCACCGTTAAGAATGCCGGGATGATTGTGGACTCATATCTGAACTGATTACACGCCTATGCTACTGACAGGAGACATATCTTCTCCGGATAAAAGATACAGTGAACAGCTTGACCGTCAGTTGAGCCGATACCCGGAAATATTCACGGGACAGCCATTGGTCTGCAACCTGGAGGGGTTGGTGTATGATACAGATACCGAAGTGTTCAGTTCACCGGTTCTGTACAATCATTCATCAGTAATCTCTGTTCTCAAGAAACATGGCTGCAGTGCAGTGTGCCTGTCCAACAATCATGCTCTCGATTTGCCCGGGCAATATGATGCAACTTTAAATTATCTGAAAGCCGAAGGAATCGCATATGCAGGTATCGGAAGGTCTGTGGCAGATGCCTCGGGGCCGGCTGAATTCATCCATGGGGATAAAAGGTTCTTTCTGTTCAATTCCACATGGCATGTATTGCTGCAGCACAGAAAAAATCCATCGCAGGGTGTTTTCATCGATACAATTAACGAAGACAGAATAATCAGGCAGGTTTCAGCCTGCAGATCAGCATATCCTGATTCGGCAATTATTATCTGTCTACATTGGAACTTCGACCTCGAGACACTTCCTTTTCCGGTACACAGAAAGTTTGCCCGTTCTCTCATTGATAACGGAGCCGGTCTTGTTATCGGAAGCCATTCCCATTGCGTTCAGGGCGGTGAAAGGTATAAGAATGGTTATATTGTATACGGTCTTGGTAATTTTTATATACCCTGGAATACCTATATTGGTGGTACAATCCGGTTCCCCGAATTTGCAAGGATTGAAATGGTTCTTGAGTGGGATCCGGGTACCGGAGAAGCCAAAGCTCATTTTTTCAGATATGATAATGAGTTTCATGAGTTGGAACTTACCGGCAGCCAATCTTTTGATGACAGTGATCTCCTGAAGCATTACAGCCCTTACCGGGAGCTTTCCGGAAAGGACTACCTGGTTTTCTTCAGAAAACACCGTAGGAAAAGATGGTGTGTGCCGGTTTTTACAAGGTATAATGATCATTTCATAACAAATCTCCAGAGCATATTTACAATCTGGCGTATCAGGATTGCGCGATTACTTGCCAGACTTAAACTCAGGGAGTGGAATAACTGACTTTGACAAAATGGGATCAAAAACGCTTACGACTACCTTATTCAGGACTTATGATGTCTTCAGGAAGGGAAGGGTCCGTCGTTATCACGATGAAGCCAGGGCATGCAATGAAAGCCTTGTTCCGGACACCGGGTCTTTATCCGGATACATGGAACGATGGGGATTTGACAAGCAGCTGGAGAGAAATCCTCTCATGGATAAGGCCACCCTCAAGGTATGGATCAACAATGCCGACCACAGGGCAGTGAAAACCTGGGCATATACTGGCGGATCTTACGGTGAACCGTTGCGCATACCGTATTCTGAAAAGAGGGCTCTTATCAGAACCGCTTCCATACTGTACTTTAACGAATTGGGCGGGTACGCTTTAGGTGACCCGTATGCCCTTATCAGGGCGAAGGATAAAGCTCGCTTTGTAAAATTCCTGCGGAATGAAATGATAATAGTCCCGTATGATACATCGCCCGGCCGCATAAGGGATATGATCAGGAAACTGGCGAAACGACGTACTCTTTTACTTATGGGGTATCCTTCGGTTATTTATGACATGGCAATTGTACTGCTTGACACACCTTCGCTTTTGCGGGATCTCCGGATCAGGAATATCATAACCGTTTCTGAGCCGCTGGAGTCCTTCAAACGCCAGATTATCAGGGATTCTTTTCAATGTCCTTTGACAGACAGGTACAGCAATGAAGAGGTCGGCATCATAGCTCAGCAGAAGTATCCTGGCGAAGAATATCATGTTAACCGGTATGGCCTGTTTGTAGAAGTGGTTGATCCGGTGACTCTGCAGCCCGTACCTGAAGGGTTTCAGGGTAAAGTGCTCGTGACAGACATAAACAATGACCTGGTACCCATGATAAGGTATGATACAGGTGACCTGGCAACTGCAAGCCGTTACAGTAACGGACGCCCCATTTCAATAAGCCATGTCTCCGGCAGGGTAACTGAAGTAATCACGAATCCTGAAGGCAGGCCTGTTTCACCATTGACAATTGGTCCCTGCATTTACAAACCCCTTGCAAAGGAGAATAAACTGGTACCATATCAGTTTGTCCAAAGAGGACCTGCCGGCTATGAAGTACGGTTAAAGGCGGAGAGAAGTGAAATTAGTGAATCTTTATCGGAAACAATTTTGAAAGGCCTGAAGGAACTTTTAGGGCCCGGAGCCGAGGTGTCAATCAATATTGTGGCTGACATTGCATGTCAGCCATCGGGTAAAAGGCCTGTTTTCAAAAATGAGGTATCAGGAGCATCTTCAGGATTTGAGATGCAGCACAAGATTTACAAACAGGACTGAAGGCATTCTGGTTTTATGGTTCGAATACTATTGTACATCAAGCATAACCTGCCCGGTGTCTGGAGACTGGCAGAGAGGATAAACGGTGTCTTATTCAGACTTTTTTACGATTGTCGTTTTAAAGCGATTATTCCGGATGTAATAAAGGCATCTACACCGGGTGATTATACCTACAGGCTTTTAGAGCTGAATGAATTGCATTCCCT
>JBAQCK010000131.1:0-12554 GCA_049294075.1 Bacteroidales bacterium
CATCCCGAAAGCTTTCGGGACCCCTAAAGGGGGGCTTTAGTCTGATAGTATACAGCTATTTACAGGGTACATCGAATGATATTGATAGCCCCGCATGAACTTTCGATCCGAAAACAGCAAACTATCTAAAGGTGAATAATTATCTGACTTATATATCGCTCATTATTAGTTCTTAAACCCCCTTTAGGGGGTAGGGGGTAAAAAAGGCTTCAGGAGGGTTGAGGGGTAAACAAAAAGGAGAACCGTACAATGATTCTAACTTGTAAAAAGATGTGTGCTAAGATTAGCTTGGTGACGGGGTAAAAAATTGATTTTCGAGCTACCCATACATATCTTGTATAACCCCCTTCCCCAGCCTTCCCCCAGGGGGGACGGAGCTGGAAGCCTTTCCCCCCTGGGGGAAACGGGAAAGGGGATTAATTGAATTAAGGTAACATATTGATTATTATAATTATAAGATTATTAATATAATCATGGCAATCTCTTATTAATGATTACCGACACACATTTTGATTTTTAAATATCGGAGGAACAGTCACATTAAGAATGTTGTTTTTATTTCAAAAGTGTCTATTTTAGCCTCATCAACTGAATATCATGGAAGTCAAGGATAAACTGATTGTAATAGTTCTGCTTGCAGCTGCAACTCTTTTCTCGTGCAAAAGAGATCCCTACAGGGTGAATGTTTCGTCTGTGAAGGCTGATATTGAAATAAAACGGCTCGAGCAGGACCTTTTCAGCATCAATCCCGAAGAGATACCGGCAAGACTGCCGGGACTGAAATCGGAATATGGAGATGTTCTCAGGCTTTTCAGCTTTGCAATCAACACCGGCGATATCGATGATCCTTCATTTGGGGATTATCTTGCGGGTTTTTGCACCGACAAGCAGAACAATGACGTGTACAGGCTGGTTGCAGATAAGTACCCCGATCTTTCAGGTGTTGAGAAGGACCTGGAGATGGGTTTCAGGCATTACCTGTATTATTTTCCTGAAAAACAGGTTCCTGCGGTTTTTACATGCATAACCGGTTTCAATGCAAGCATACTGACCATGTCGGGCGAACCGCTTCTCGGAATTAGTCTCGACAAGTACCTTGGAGCCGATTGTGAGTATTACCCCGGCCTTGGGATCTATAACTATATGGCTGCAAGGATGATTCCGGAGTATATTGTCCCCGACTGCATGTACGGTTGGGCTGCCTCTGTCTGGGACAGAGAGGCGATGGGTTACGGAGCCGATAATGTACTGACGGAAATAGTCCACCAGGGCAAGCTCAGGTATTTTATGCGTTGCATGCTTCCGGAACCGGAGGATGAGCTTATTTTCGGATTCACACCGGCCCAGATGAACTTCTGCAGGAACAATGAAGCCCAGATGTGGCAGTATCTTGTTGAGAATGACCTGATCTTCAAGACCGATCAGTTCGTCATACGCAAGCTGACCGGGGAGGCGCCTTTCACGAGTTATTTCACAAATGAGTCGCCCGGCAGGGCGGCAGTGTGGACGGGTTTCAGGATTATCGAATCGTACATGCAGAAGAACAGGGGAACAAGTCTTGAGATGCTTATGAACGAGACTGACATCCAGGAAATTCTTGAAAAAGCAAGATATAATCCGCAATAAAAAAGGGGCCTGACAGACCCCTTTTTTATTTGAAGTGCAGTGTTATTCTGCGGGATGAATAGCCTCTACGGGGCAAACCTCAGCGCATGAACCGCAATCGGTGCATACATCCGGATCGATTTTATAGATTTCACCTTCCGATATTGCTTCCACCGGGCATTCATCTATGCAGGTTCCGCAAGCAGTGCAGTCTTCACTAATTTTGTAAGCCATTTTATTCCTTTTTTTAGTTAATTATAACATCGATCCCGCAAACATATCTGAAATTTTTCAAATGTAAAAGAATCTCTGTTATTTACTTAGTTATTATTTCGTGATAGAATACAAACATAATGCAATAATCACCATCCTCGTGCTGTATCAGAAATCGAGGCTGAAGGAGAGATAGAATATCCTTGGGAGGATGAACTGGTTTTCTACGCCCCAAGCCCAGTCGGCTCTTACGAAGTAGCCGAGCAGCTGGGCTCTCAGCCCGGCGCCGAATCCTGCCACGATCGGGTCTCTGTTACTGTCGAGAACAACTGACACCGGACCATTTTTATAGGTCTCCGTATCCCATGGATTATTGCCTGACCATGGATCGCGTCCGGTCCATGCCGTTCCTATATCCCCGAAGGCAACAACCTGAAGGCTGTTCAGGAAATTCGACTTCAGAGGATGCCCGGCAAAATACCTGACAAAAGGCCATCTGATCTCACTGTTGATAAGTGCAAAATTGTTTCCGTTCCTTATATTCTGCGTGAATCCCCTCATATTTGTCGCCAGCGCCTGGAATCCGTAATTCTGATCAGGGCTGACCGGCATTGACTGGTCGAACATTTCGTACTTGTTGAACAGATATCCCATCCAGTTGTCGACTCCCCCGAGGTAATAAACGAGTTTTGTGGGCCCGAATGAAGAACTGGCGGCAAAGCGGTTGGCCCATATCAGTTCGCGGTGTATCCGGATATAATGTCTGAAATCACCACCAACGACAAACATGTCGGATTTTTTCTCGGGTATCTGCCTGTAATATTCCCCGAACACCTTGAACCTGGTCCCGAAGTAGATATTGACTGCTCGTTTCCGGGTGTTGTCGTAAATGACCTCTCCTTTCAGTCCTCCCCAGTGCCTTGTGCGGGTTTCGGCATTCAGCGAATTCAAATCGATTGAAAGCATCACATGACGGTCGTTTCTGTACGACATGGTCCCCTTGAGGGCGAGAACCGGGGTTATGGGCATTGCATATGATATATAGGCGTTATGGGTGTGTGTTTTGTAGTAATATCCCATTTCGTCCTGACTGAAATATGCCTGCCTGTGAAAAATGAACTGTTTGTCGAACTTTCCCTTGAGGCTTTCAAAGCTCAGAAGATATTCGTTGCTGTCGAAGTCGCCGGCAAACCTGACTCCGGCAGTAAGCCTGTAATCCTCGAACAGATCGAGTATCCCGAACCTGGTAAGAAGGTTTACCCCGGGGTTGTAATATCCCGAACCCCCGTTGAATACCTGGTAGGTGTTGTTAAGGAAAGTGAAGTCGATCTGGTTTGCAATGTAATTGTTATAGAACGATGTTTCATAGATCCTGATCAGCGGGATGTCAATTTTCCCTGTGTCAAGGTCGATGTTCATATAGTCTTTCCTCCATTGGAGGTCATAGAAGTTCTGCTTCTCCTTTTCGAATATGTAATGATTTATATTGATTGGTTCATTCCCGGTGAAGTATTCGTACCATGGCTTCGTCAGGGTATCCCTTCTCCTCTTGTCTTCGGCAATGAGCCATTTCCGGATTGTCTCTATGCTGTCCTCCCTGTGAAACCTTAAGTCCTGTTCCTTCCGGAACCTGGTGAGGACAATCTCATTATCGGGGATAGTCTCCCGTGCATCCCGGCTGCCTTTCCTTATCAGGTATCTGCCGTTCTTGAAAAGGACTTCACCAAACTGACCCCCTGGAAGCGACTGGTTAAGGATATTTCTGTCGTAGTTGGTCGAAGGCGCCGACTTTATGAAGTATCGGTAGTGCATGGCTGTGTCGATGTAGCTTATAGCACTGTCGAACACTGCGGTATACCTGTTTAGGATTCCATTCTGATCGCCAATGTATGATATTGTTCCCCCGCTTCCTTCAGAAGGCTGGTACCTGCTTGAATAGTCTCCTTCCGAAAGCCTTATAAGGATGTTATTCCTTGAGTCGAGATCGTAAGTGAACAGATCGAAGCGCGATGAAAGCTTTTCAAAGGGATCGCCTTTGTTTGTGAGGGTATCCGAAAGCCTGTTGGATGAGAACAATATTGTATTGGGAGTACTTCCCATGAACACCGGATTGAGGTCATCGGCCACGTCGCGTGTTATCTGTTCATTTGTTCCTGATGCCACCGTGTGGATATAAATATCAGTCACCCCGTCCTTTACGGCCGACATCGCCAGCCTTGTTCCCTCGGGCGAGTACGAGAAATCAAGCACCTTGTCGAAATACAGGAAGTTCCTTTGTTCAGTCTTCTCTTCGTCGGTCCGGTAAAAATATATCACCATCCCTGCTTTCTCTTCATTCAACATGGTAAGAATTCTGCCGGCAGGGTGCCAGGCGATCACCGGGTATTTGTTGTCGGTCTTATGCTCGTATTTCGGTTCAGCCTTGAAGATGGCCTTTGTTTTACCAGTTGCCTGATTATACAACCAAACCTTTTTCCGTCCCCAGTCGTTTGTCACATAGGCGATATAACTTTTGTCGGGACTGATTTTAACCTGCTGGTATATCTGCTCTTTTTTTGACTTTTTGAGTGTGCTTCCGTCATCGGGAGGCAGATTCCTGTCACTTTCAAATTCCTCGATATAGTATTGTTTCCATTCTGTGAGAAGGTCCTTGAACTTCACGCCTGTTGCATAATACAGTCCGTCGTCGATGTTCTTGTAAACTTTTGTGAGGTAGATGATGTTCGGGATGAGGGTTTCCCCGTATTTTCTTCCGATGAACCTCCAGAATGACTGTCCTGCGTAGACCGCATCATCGAATTCGAGATGGTTGATGTTTTTGTATTTCCCCGATTTTATTCCGTCTTTAACCCTGTTTTCAACTTCGTAATCCCATCCCCAGGAAACATAGTTGATAAGCCCCTTGATATACCAGTCGGGCATGTAGATCACCGATGAGCTTGTTATCCTGTCCTTGAAATCGGCGTTGTACAGCATCTCATTAATGATCGTCTCGGTTATTGAGGCAGCTATCTGTTTTTCATATGCTACATGATCGCCCTCATAATAGAGCATCACCTTATTTTTTATTATCCTGCTGAAACCACCCGTGTTGTACGATTCTTCATCGAAGGTTACCAGGCCGATGTTTGACTGCCTGTACTCGTTGTTCTTGTTGTAAATGACGAATATCAATCTTTTTTCGAGGTTGTAATCAAAGTAATCCTCCATCTCGTCAAGCTTCTTCAGTGCATAGTCGGCAGTGAACTGTGCAATGTCGCGGCCGAATTCATTGAAGTAGCAGTCGAAATCATCAAAGCGGTAGTACGACCAGTAATAGTCGTAGTATTGAACCCTGTTCTTTCCGAATGACATCTGATGGCCATTGTAAAACTGGCCTTCAGCATTTAAGAAGACGATACAGGCAAAAAAGCAGGTTACAAGCCTTAAAGTATTTTTCATTATCAATACTCTGATTCCGCGGAACGGACTTATCCGCCTCAAATTTTGTTCCAAAATGGCGGTGTCAGTCAGCAAAACTAAAGATATTCTTTAACAAATTTAATATGTCGGTCAAACTTTATTATTTTTGCAATAATGTAAATGAATCTGGTTTGGTCTGATCTTTGATGCGGATGTTTGGAAAAATAATCAAATAAATTTGATTATTGATCGTTCTTATTTCGTCATATAACTGATACAGCTTGAATCTGTTCAACAATAAAAATTATTGAATTAAATTACAAGAAGAGATGAAAAGGATTTTTTTGATTCTTATTTTCGCATTGAGTGGCGCAGTTATCATCGCGCAGCCTGTAATGAAGCTGTCTGCTTCAGAGCATGATTTCGGAAAATTCAAGGAAGAGGCCGGACGTCAGAAATTTGATTTCATCGTTCAGAACACCGGCGATCAGCCGCTTGTTATTCAGAACATAGTTGCTTCCTGCGGATGTACGACCCCGGAATGGACAAAGAACCCGATTCCGCCGAAAGGTACAGGACTGATAACCGCTATTTACGATCCTCAGAACCGGCCAGGACAGTTCAACAAAACCTTGTCGGTCTACACCAATTCGAAGCCTGCTGTCTCTGTACTTGTTATTAAGGGAGAAGTCGTCCCGCGCGAGAAGACGGTGGAAGAGCTTTTCATTTTCCCGGTTGGTGATGTGAGGTTTGAAAGCAATCATCTTGCCTTTACGAACGTGAAGAAGAATGAGAAGAAGATCAGGACGATGCAGGTTATCAACACCTCAAAGCAGCCTGCGAAAATTGAATTCGATAATGTACCGGAGCACATCGTTCTCAAAGCTAATCCGCCGACTCTTAAGCCGGGTCAGAAAGGTCTGATTGAAGGCACTTACGATGCCACGAAAAAGGATGCATGGGGCTATACTACCGACATAATACGGCTGAAGATCAATGATGTCGTCGACCAGAAGGTGTATTATGCCGTAAGCGCGAACCTTGTCGAGGATTTCTCGGGTCTTTCAAAGGAGGACCTGGCAAATGCTCCTGTATTCAATATAGAATCAAAGACTGCCGATCTGGGCAAGATCCCCGGATCAACTGCCAATGATGTTGAATTCAAGTTCACCAACGCCGGCAAGAGCGATCTCATTATAAGGTACATAAAGGCATCGTGCGGATGCACGGCAGTTCAGCAGGGGATTCAGGGCAGGGGAATCAAGCCCGGGGAAACCGGATCAATAAAGGCGGTTTTCAATTCGGGCGGTTACAAGGGTAGGACAACCAAGGCAATTTATGTCTACACGAACGATCCTAAAAATTCCGAGGTGGTTCTGATGGTAAATGCCGACGTTGATCAGGAGCTCGCGAAGAAGTGAAATCCCTTAATATCCGTGAGGGTGTTACCCAGCCTCCCAGTGTCAATCCTGATGTATTCGCATCTGGAAAAAGGGAAAAAAGAAAGAAGTATTCGGTAAATGAATTTGTATCGGGCATTCTGGATGGCAACAGAGCCATTCTTAGTCAGGCTATTACACTTATTGAAAGTTCCCTTGCCGATCATAACAGGACAGCCCGGTCGATAATTGAAAAATGCCTTCCCCACAGTTCGAAGTCGGTTAGGATAGGTATCACAGGTGTTCCCGGTGCAGGAAAGAGCACATTCATCGAAACCTTTGGTCTTTATGCCGTTTCCCAGGGACGAAAGGTTGCGGTTCTGGCGATCGACCCCAGCAGTCAGCATTCAAAAGGCAGCATACTCGGCGACAAGACCAGGATGGAAAGGCTTGCCACCTGTCAGGATGCCTTTATCAGGCCGTCGCCTTCAGCAGGAACTCTGGGCGGGGTTGCAAGAAAGACCAGGGAGACAATAATCCTTTGCGAGGCAGCAGGTTTTGACACAATAATAGTTGAAACTGTGGGAGTCGGTCAGTCGGAGACCGCCGTGCGTTCGATGGTCGACTTTTTTCTTCTGTTGATGCTAACAGGGGCAGGGGATGAGATTCAGGGTATGAAAAGGGGAATAATGGAAATGGCCGACGCAATTGCGATAAACAAGGCTGATGGCCCGAACCGGCTGCCGGCTGAAAAATCAAGGATTATGTTTCAGAATGCGCTTTCACTCTTTCCGGCCGGCCAGTCGGGCTGGAAACCGCTGGCGCTTACATGCTCAGCCCTGGAGGGTACCGGAATCAGGGAAATCTGGAACCTGATCTCGAATTATGTCGACTTTACGGTCAGGACAGGACATTTTGAAGAACTGCGGAGGAAGCAATCGGCGATAAGGATGCATGATGTAATAATGGACAGCCTCAGCTCCTCCTTTTACAGCGACGAAAGGGTGAAATCGCTGATCCCAGCTATTGAAGAAGAACTCGGCTTAGGCACTATCACACCCTGGCAGGCAGCGGAAAGCCTTCTTGACAAATATTTCAACAAGTAAGCGGGATTCACAATTATATATATCTTTGCGCGGGTTCATAAGATTGTAAGCAAAGGATTTAAAACAAATTTAAAACTCCCCACAAATGAAGAAATTTTCCATTTTGTTAGCTATAGCAGCCGTAATGGCAGCATGTTCATCCGGACCGCATTATGTAATCAGCGGCAATATCGAAGGAGCCGACAGTGTATTGTTCCTGCTTCAGAAGCGGGATGCAGGCAGCATGGTTACCATCGATTCGGCAATGGCTTACAAGGGATCCTTCAAAATGAAGGGTGGTCCTGTCGGGAAGCCCGAGATGGTTCTTCTGGCTGTAAAGGACTCCAGGATGAGAACCCAGTTCTATCTTGAGAATGCTGAGATAACAATAACCGGAAAACTTGATTCCCTGTATGGCGCATCTATAACCGGATCAAAGACTCATGATGAATACTCCGGTCTTGTTAATTCAATCACTGCCTTAAGCGACAAATACACCGAGGTTTACAATCAGTACCAGATAGCGGAGCAGGAAGGTGACACTGCGAAGGCTGCTCAGCTTGAAAAACAGATTGAAGCAGGTCAGCTGGAGATGACACAGATGCAGAAGGATTTCGTAAGGAATAACCCTGCTTCCTTTGCTGCACCCCAGGTACTTGCCGGACTGACCTATGAGATGAGCGGAACTGAAATAGAATCTCTCATTAATGCAATGGATACTGCAGTTGCCAGCACTGCCCTGGTTATGGAACTTAAGGAGAGGGCTGTAAAGATGAAAGCTGTTGAGCCGGGTCAGAAGGCTCCCGACTTCACCCTTAACGATCCCGAAGGTAATCCTGTCAGTCTGTATTCAAAAGTAGGATCAAAGCTTCTGCTCGTCGATTTCTGGGCTGCGTGGTGCGGACCCTGCCGTCAGGAGAATCCGAATGTTGTAAGGGTCTTCCAGGAATTCAATAAAAAGGGATTTGATGTTTTCGGAGTGTCGCTCGACCGTTCAAAGGACGACTGGGTCAAGGCAATTGCAGATGACAAACTTACCTGGACACACGTGTCAGACCTTCAGTACTGGAACAGCGCTGCCGCGCGTATGTATGCAGTCAATGCCATCCCGGCCAACTTCCTGCTCGATGAGAACGGTGTAATAATAGGAAGGAACCTCAGGGAACAGGCGCTTTATGACAAGGTAAAGGAATTGCTGGGGAATTAAGCCTATTCCCCTTCGTTGAATTCTTCTCCGGGCTTTTTCTCTTTGAGAATAAAACCGGTGCCCCTTACTGTGCGGATATCAATATTCTTATCCTCTGAGATATATTTTCTGAGCCTCGAGATGAACACATCCATGCTTCTTCCGAGGAAGTAGTCGTCCTCACCCCAGATTTCAGTAAGGATATCCTCTCTTGCAAGTATCTTGTTTTTGTTGATGATAAAGTACTTTAGAAGCTGGGCCTCCTTGAGTGTAAGCTTCTCCCTGGTTCTGCCGGATACCAGCTCAAGGGTATTGAATTTAAGGATGGTTTCAGATATCTTGAATTCATCGTTGCTCGATGCATAGGCCCTTTTGAGGATGTTGTTAATCCTCAGGATCAGAACTTCAGGGTCGAAAGGTTTGGTGATGTAATCATCGGCGCCAATTTTGAGTCCCCTGACAATATCCTCCTTCAGACTCTTTGCAGTAAGAAAAATAATAGGTATCTCAGGCCTTGCTTCCTTTATCTTTTCGCCAAGAGTGAATCCGTCCATCTCAGGCATCATCACGTCGAGGACACACAGGTCGGGTTTCTCTTTTTCGAAAAGCTTCCACGCTTCGCTGCCGTCGCGGGCCAGGGTTACATCATATCCGCTAATTGAAATATACTGAGAAAGAATATTCCCGAAATCCCTGTCGTCTTCTGCCATTAGAACCTTCATAGCGTGCAATTATCTTTAGTATGGTATTGTCACTGTAAATATACTACCTTTTCCCGGTTTACTGCTTAGGGTGACTTCTCCCTCATGGGCTTCTGCTATTTTTCTGACGTAATAGAGGCCGAGCCCCAGTCCCTTGTACTTGTGTATGTTTCCTGACGAAGCCCTGTAGAACTTGTCAAAAACATGCTTCTGGTCATTTCTGCTTATCCCGATCCCGTTATCGGCAACTTTCACATAGACCTTATTGTCCTGAGTAAAGCCTTCAATTTCGATAACCGGATCAGTATCGCAGTATTTTACTGCATTTGAAAGCAGATTGTTTATCATTGTAGTAAAATAGACCGGATCGAGATCAACCTCCAGATCCCCGAAATCATATTTCCGTGCGATGGATGCCCCGTTTCCGCCTCCCGATTTGAAGCTGTCGATAATGTCATTCAGAAAACCCTGGAACCTGACTCTTTTTTTCTCGAGCTGAAACTGGGTCCTTTCCCACATGCTTATTTCGAGGATCATGTTTATGAGCTGGTTGAGATGGACGCTCTGCTTGCCGATCATTTTAGCTGTTTCGAGTATCTTCTCCTCGTTTGTCCTGATGACGGGCATCTCGAGTGTCCGGCCTGCAACCGTGATGGTCGACAGCGGGGTTTTCAACTCATGAGTCATGTTGTTGATGAAATCAGTCTTCAGGTTCGACAGCCGTTTTTCCTCCATCAGGTTTTTATAGGTGATAATGAAAAGACTCACAACCAGCAATATACTGAAGAGGCTCAGGGCAAGTGAGGCGGCAATATCCCCGAGAATAATTCTGTACTTATCAGAGAAATCAATAAGGTATTCAAAATCAAGCCTGTAAAAGTTATATTCGTTGCCAAACCTTTTTACAAGTATTTCCCTGGTCACAGTGGGCCTTCTCATATTGGGAGGACGTCCGTTCCTGCGGGTAGTGTCAGACCGTGCAAGCATCCGGCTGGCAAATTCCTCGCTCAGGTAAACGGGGACCCTCCGGTTGTAATCGACCAGTTCAAACCTGTTGATCACTATCTTGCTGTTGAAGTCTTTATCGATACCTCTTAGCTCAAAGTAACGGGATAGAAACATCGAGAGATCCTGCTCCTTGTTCAGGACGAAGGAAACATAGTCATAAAGCTCCTTTTTCTCTGAGGCTGACAGGGAATCAGTATTATTATCCGCCATCGCCTTCAGCACCTTTTCCGATTTACTGCTTATTATCAACCGGGCAGTATCAAACCCGTCGGTGGACCACTGTCTGGAAAGCAGCTCCATGGCATCCTGGGACAGGAGTTTATAACGCAGATTGAACATCTCATCCTTCTGCTTCCACACCCCTCTTATAATAATTATCTGTGCCGTTATAAGGATTATTATTGAAAATATCCCAAGCAGGAGGATTGTATTTCTTTTCTTCATATTTTTCCGGTTGGCAAGTCAAATGTATTGAAAATATTCAGATTTCCGATTTGACCTCCCGACATTAACCCCGCGTTAACCCTGTGTTAACATAGCCACAGAGAATCAGGCGCTATCTTTGAATTGAAATTCGAAAACAGGGTAGCCATGAAAGCAACAAAATTAATTTTCGGTGGACTGATGATCATCTCCCTCCTTGCGTTCTCAGGGCAGGTATCGGCACAGAACAAGAGCAAGGAGGAAAAGGAAAAGGAGTTGAGGATGGCGGAGGAAATCGATGCTCAGAAGAAAACCTTTGCCGAACAGAAGAAAAAACAGGAAGAAATGGACAAAGTGGCAAAGGAAACCAGGGAAGAGGTTGACAAAGTCATGAAGGAAGCCCGCGAAAAGCTCGAAGAAGCGGGTATTTACAATGAAATGGCAAAGGATTTCAGGAACTGGAGCGACAACCCTGCTTTCAAATGGCAGCAATTTGAAGGCGGCAGGTACATGATGACACCCGGAATGGACCCATTCACCTGGCAGCATTACGGAAGCGACAGTGAAAGGACCGACTGGGATTACTCAAGGTCGGTTAAGGGTAGTTCATTCTCAGGTATATACGCCATGGATGTCAGGCTTCCGAGCACAGTAGTGATGTCAGTTAACGGGGAATGCAAGGAGGGTGAGATAAAGATCAGGATCATCATGCCCGACGGCAAAATTTATTCAGATATAATGTTAGACGGGTTTGGTAATCTCAATTGGAGGAAGTCATTTTCGGTGTCCGGGGAGGAAAACACGGAAAAGGCAGGAGAGTGGAAGTTCCAGATCGATGCCACAAAGGCAACTGGTTTCTTCAGGATATCCTTCCGGGCATATTAGGTTCATTCCTTTTGTTTAGAAGGCCGGCATTGGGTGCCGGCCTTTTTTTGATTATTTGATCCACTCTGCTTCATCCACACCTGATGGCACCAGGGTAATCAAAAGGCACCCGAATAATTTGATCATAATCTTTAATTATCAGATTTGCAATCTTTTTTATGAGGTTTTAAAATTCTGCCATTTTCAAACAGGTCTTCCCATTTATAGTTGAATTCAGTTATAATTTCCTCCTTTCGGGACCTTGTATATCGTTTTATCTGTTTTTCTCTGGAGATAGCTGCATCTATCATGTCATGGATCTCGTAATAGACAAGTTTACTTACATTATATCTGGATGTAAATCCCTTGTATTTTTTATTTCTGTGTTCAGAAGTCCTTCTTTCAAGATCATTTGTTACACCGGTGTAAAGTACATTGTTATGCAGATTGGTTAAAATGTAAACATAATAAGACTTGATATCCATTTATTAAGACTTTTTAAAAAGTGCAGCACCAGGAGACATAGTGATTATAAAATTAAAAAATAGGATTTAATCGATCAACAAAAAAGGGCTTTAAAATCTTTTACTTTCCCGGTTATAAAGGATGGGGATTCCCCAAAGCGACAGGCTATCCCTCGCCGGTTGTTATCGTAAAGCGGGATTATCCCCAAACTGGAAGACAATCA
>JBAQCK010000132.1:0-37952 GCA_049294075.1 Bacteroidales bacterium
GTGGAGAAATGTTCTGCTTTTCTGTTGAAGAAATGATCGCAGGCTTTCCTGAATCGTTTCCAGGTTTTCTCAGACAGTTTTCTTGGTACAGGTCCGATTTCCTTCCATTCTCTCTGAAGCTTAATAAGTGCATCGGAGGTGGCTTTCCAGTCGGTGCTTTCCTGCAGGGCTTCGGCCTGAACGCAAAGTTCTGTCTTAAGCTGGAGATTGTTAAGCTGTGTCTCCTTGTTATCGGAATAAAAAGTCCGTTTTTTCTCAAAGAAAGCATCACAGGCTTCCCTGAATCGCTGATAAACCTTGTTGTTTTGTTTTTTGGGAGCGAACCCGATCGTCCTCCACATCTTCTGAAGGGAAACGATCTTTTCGGCTTTCTCGTCGAAATCCCTGAAATTCTTCATTTCAAGGAGGTTGATGGCTTCAACCTCTTCGCATAAAGCTATTTTGGCTTCCAGGTTATTTCTTTGTTCGTCTTTCTGCTTCTCGAAGTATTCATGGTGCCTCTTGTTGACCTGGCTGGTGGCTTCCTTGAAACGCTCCCATATTTCATTTTTGGATTCCTGCGGCACGGGGCCTATTTCGCGCCATTGGTCGTGAAATTCCTGAAGCATTCTGAATGCATTCACCGGATTGGGCTCAAGCATGAGTTCCTCTGCCTTTTCACAGAGGAGTACCTTGAGCTCGAGATTTTTTCTCAAATCCAGGTCTCTCAGTTCCTTGTTGATTTTTATATAATCGTAGAAGATCTCAACACTGTGGTGATAGTTTTCCCACAGGTCTTTAAGGGAGGTCTGCGGTACCACACCAATGGAATGCCATTCATTCTGAAGCGACCTGAAATCGTGAAACGTCTTGTTTATTGATTCTTCGCGGTTAACAAGATCCTTTATCTTGTCGATTATATCGTATTTTTTCTTGAGGTTCTCATATTTCTCAGCTTCCTGAACGCGGGAGTAATCATTTTTCTTCTCCCTGTACTTGTCGAGCAGCTCTTTCACCTGGTAGTCAAGAGGATCGACCCATATCTTGTAATCTTCTATTTTACCACCACCCTCAAGGAATTTTGTCTTGCGTTCTTCAGCCTCGTGTCTGATCTTCTTGTAAAATAACGTTTTGATCCTTTCAACATCTTCACGGATCTCAGAAGGAGGCCTGTTCTCGATGATCAAACCCAGAGTCTCTACAAGCTCGTTTTTGGAAAAACCTGAATAATCCACAGGCGGTAGTTCGGCGTCTTCTTCTTTCTTATCGCTGCCTTTCTCAGCTTTCACAACCTGTGAATTTTCGTTGGCTGTTACCTCTTCCTGATCTGCTTCAGCCGTTTCCTCGCCAGTTTCAGCTGTTTCCTGATCTGCTTCAGCCGTATTCACCTCCATGTCTTCTGCTCCGTCCTCTTCTTTGTCCCCGACAGCCTTTTCTGCTTCTGCCGTTTCCTTTTTAAAAGTGTTCTCAGTACCCGAAGCGGTCATTTCCGCCTCGTGCTGTTCGTCCCGAACAGTGTCATCCGGATTATCTTTAGTCATATCCAATCCTTTAAGGTTCAATATCTTCCATAAAACACCATACCATGGCAACCCATGATTTTTTCAGACTACGAAAATATTGAATTATTTATTAAAACTCAAACTATTATGTAAAAATAAGAAATAGACCCTGACAGGGCTCAAATTCAGTAACTGATGAAATGACAGGGGTTCGCGGAGATGTTGGCAGTATGTTTAAAATAAGACTACTGGTTGCAGGAATAATTGATATCTTTGAATTCAGTAATCATTAAAACGGATTAACCGGAATTTCAAATCACCAGAAATGGAAAGCAACGATATAATCTTTGCAGTTGCAATTATTGCAGTAGTTGGGATAAGCCTGTATCGCAAGTATTTAAAAAAGGAAAAGGAGAAGCTGTCTGGTCAAAAACCGGCAGGTACCGGATCGTTACACTCGGTCAGGGATAACTATGAGCCTTATTCAGGGAAACAGCCCGGCTCTGGTTCCGGGAAACAAGATGCCTGACAGGATTTAGAATTTTCTCAAGAAGACGCAGGTCGTCCGTGATGATCTCCGCGATACCCTGCATATTTTGTGTAAAATCGAGATTTTTGCCGTACAGAGTGGTCAGGCCCTGAGGCAGGGATATTTCTATTATATATGCATCAGCTGAAGGAACCAGTGACTTTGATTTCACGACTCCCCTTACCATACCATATTCCAGGTAAGGGTATCCGCTTAATTTGATATGGACATCCTGACCTGGTTTGACCTTGCCTGAACGGTTCATTTTAAGGCTGATCCTGCCGATATAATCTCCGGCTTCCGCGGGAATAACACTCAGAACAGGTTCATCTTTGCCAACTGTCTGATTTTCGCTCCAGAACTTTGTCAGTGTTACCGTCCCCGACACAGGTGATATGAGCAAATAAGTATTTTCCCATATCTTTAACTGAGCCCTGAGATTCATAAAGGATTCACTTAGAACCGAATAGTACTTTTCCCGGTCCTCCAGTCCCTTAATTCTGTAATCCTGGAGCAACTGCCTTTTTTCAGCCAGTTCGATTGATTTCTGGGAATGATCGAGGCGTACCTGCTGAAGTTCGATGTTTAGCCTGATAAGAGCCTGGCGTGATTTCTCGAGCTCGCTTTCCGAGTAGACTCCTTCGGAAAAAAGCAACGAATCCCTCCTGAACTTCCTGGTCTCAAGCATCTGGTTCTCGGAATACAAATCCTCCTTCACCTTTACCTTTCCGATATAGGCCAGAATAGCGTTTATCTCATCTGTAAGCGAAAGGATCTTATTACCGTAAAAGTCGTTGATATTGTAATTACTGAAGTCAGACAGGCTCTTGAGGAAAGAACTCCAGTAACTCTGCAGCTCTCCGAGCTCTGTAAAACCCGGAAGTGTACTCTGAAGCAGCCTGCCCGGGTCACTGACAGTGTCAACAATTGATTTGAGATGGTTGATTTCGCTTATCGAAGCTGCAGTTTCCATCACTGCAAGTAGCTGGCCCTCCCCGACCTCATCCCTGTCGTTCACATAAAGATTGTTAATTCTTCCGGATATTTTTGACACAAGTATGGCAGGCGGGTTAACAGTAGTAATTTCAACTGGTGCAGGTATCCTGTCGGGATATTTCACAAGCCACAGAAAGAAAATAAACAGAGCCATCACTGCCAGAATAATTCCGGTACCCCATCTCAGTATCCTGCCAGGCACAGCTCCCATTATATCCCTTACGGGTTCTGAATATACTATATCATCCTTTTCCGGCTCTTCCATATACTTTTGTTCAATTCCCCAGTTCCAGCTGGTTTTTTACCAGATTATAATATGCACCTTTGCTTTCGACAAGTTCCTGGTGATTTCCGGTTTCAATGATCCGGCCTCCTTCAAGAACGATTATTTTATCTGCATTCCTGACTGTACTCAAACGATGTGCGACAATAATAACCGTTTTATTTTTGAAGAATCCTGACAAGTTCTCAACTATTGCTTTTTCAGTATTAGCGTCGAGGGAATTAGTGGCTTCATCGAACAGGACTATCTCCGGATCCTTGTATACAATCCGGGCTATCAGCAGCCTTTGTTTCTGTCCCTGACTGAGGCCATGGCCATTTGCACCGATCCTGGTGTTGTATCCCAGCGGGAGCGATTCAATGAATTCCCTTATGTTGGCTGTTTCAACCGCTTCACGAAGCCTGTCTTCATCAATTGCCGCAGCCCCGGGGGCTATATTGCCTGCTATTGTGTCGGGAAACAGGAATCCATCCTGCATTACTGCTCCTGTCTTTTTTCTCCAGAGACGCAAACTGATGTCTGGCAGACTGGTTCCGCCAACGGTTATGTTTCCGCTCACAGGCTGATAGAATCCAAGAAGCATCTTAAGGAGTGTTGTCTTTCCGCTGCCGCTTGTGCCAACAATTGCTATTGTCCGGCCAGGTTCAATATTAAGACTGATATCCTTCAGGGCATATGGCGAACGGGGACCCTCATACTGAAATGAAAGATTGTATATTCTTATGATCCTGTTTTCAGGCATTTGCTGAAGCTTGCCCTCAGGAGAAGACTCTTCATCTTCCATATTATGCACTTCAGCGAGACGGTTGAGACTGATCCTGGCATCCTGTGACATGCGAAAGAAACCGATGATCTGGTTTACAGGAATATTCAGCTGTCCGATTATAAACTGAACGGCGAGCATCATACCCAGCGTCATTTGTCCCTTGAGAACTGCCGTTGCTGCAAAAATCGTTATGAGAATATTCATTACCTCATTGACAAGGGTGGCACCGGCCGACTGATACTGAATAAGCCCCAGACCCTTAACCTTAAGCGCGAACAGAGATGCCTGATGGCCTTCCCAGTCCCATCTCTTGCTTGTCTCACTTTGCGTCAGTTTTATCTCCTGCATCCCGTTGATGATGTTTATCAGCTTCGAACTTGAAACTGACATTTCCCTGAACCGGATATCATCCAGTTTCGCCCTCGGTTTGAGGAAAAGCGAAACCCACAAAATATACAGGCACGTTCCCCCAAGGAAAATCAGGAATATTTTCAAACTGAAGGCAGCAAGCACGATACCGAACACAACAAGATTCATAAATGAAAACAATATGCTGAGGCTTGCTGATGTAAGAAACTCCTCGATCCTGTTGTTGTCATCAATTCGCTGGATTATATCGCCTGTGAGCCTGGTATCAAAAAAGGCAACGGGAAGTGACATAAGCTTGTTCAGAAAGCCGGAAACCACGGCAACATTAACTCTCGATCCGATGTGAAGGAGGAGCCATCCGCGGATGAATTCAACCGACATTCTGCCAAGTATCAGCGCCAGCTGGGCAAAGAGTATCAGATAAATAAATCCCAGGTCATTATTGTTGATCCCGATGTCAATTATTGACTGGGTAAGGAAGGGAAAAATAAGCTGAATGCAGCTCCCTATAAGAAGCCCCAGGAGAAGCTGCCCGAAATACTTCCTGTACAGCCTGAAGTATTTCAGAAGAAACCTGAAGCCTCCTGTCTTTTCCGGCTGGTCATCGAGATTGTAAAGAGCTGGAGTCGGTTCAACAGTCAGAGCCAGCCCGGCTGGTTTTCCGTTGACCCGGGTGTTGGCCCAGTTCTTTTCGAATTCATCCCGTGTAAAGGTCACGAGTCCGGTCGCAGGGTCCGCCACATATATTTTTCCTTTCCTTATCCTGTAAACAACCACAAAGTGTTTCTGACGCCAGTGGACTATACATGGCAGCGCGACTTTTTCCTGAAGCACTTCAAATGGTATTTTGACCCCCATTGTCCTGAACCCTGCAGAATCTGCAGCCTCTGACAATCCAAGGAATGAAACGCCCTCCTTCGTTATGAAGCATTTCTTTCGCAGGTAGTCGATTGAAAAGTTCTTCCCATGGTACGCCGCTATCATTTTGAGGCACGCGGGGCCACAATCCATTGCATCATATTGTTTTACAAAAGGGAATAACATTTTCAAGTACCTAACCGTTTAATTAAGAGGAGTAAATATATTTATTATTTATCAGAAATGCCTTAAATTGTTAATTTGCAAACCTGCCGCGCTGACAGTTCGATACTTTCGGTCGCGGGAAATTGTATATTTGTCAATTTATCCGGGCAAAAAGTCAGCAATTGTTCCGAAGAATCTCAGATAGTACAATAGTAGATGGAATCCGGCGACAGGATGATCAGATACTTAACTGGCTCTATGATAATTACCTTGAGACTGTCAGACATCATGTGCTCAGGAACAGCGGGTCGGAGTCCGATGTCCCTGATGTGTTCCAGGAATCCATAATAACACTTTATCGTCAGATCACGTCAGATGGTTTCAGTCTCACGACTGATCTCAGAGGTTATTTTTACGGCATTGCAAGGAATGTGTGGAATGCCCAGCTGAGAAAAAGGGTGAGAAATACCGGAATTGACAATGACTTTCCTGATAATGAAGAAGATGATGATCCGGGTCTGCTTCTGGAAAGCATTGTAAGCCGGGCATTCAGAAAGCTGAGCGATGATGCGCAAACTATCCTTTCGCTGTTCTCCGAAGGATTTTCATACCAGGAGATAGCTGTAAAAATGAATCTCAAGAATGAAACCTACGCGAGACGCAAGAAATACCTCAGTAAAGAAGCCCTGATGGAGCTGGTGAAATCCGACCCGGAATACAAGGATTATCTTGATTTTCGATAAATCAGGAACAGCAGGGCTGGTATAATAAGGATAAACAATACTACAGCAACCTTCAGCCAAACCGAAAAATAAATCGGCGTATTATTACCGTAAATAACCAGCGACGACCAGAAATACGGGTGAGATCGCAGCATGTCGGAATTTCTCAGATAGTCAAGCCTTGCCTTTCGCAATGCCCTGCTTTTGGACGCACCATGCTTGATGTTTCTGTAGTAGTTATTTACTATCTCGGCGCCCGACCTGTCTTCTATTTCCCACATTGACATGACAACGGACCTGGATCCGGAGTAAACGAAGCCCCTGGCAAGACTCAGTATGCCCTCGCCTGAATGCAGGGAACCGCTTCCGGTGTTGCAGGAGCTGAGTACAACCATTTTTGCCTTAAGCGGAATTCCGTAAACCTCCCATGTATTAAGGTTGCCGTCCTCCTGAGAATCATTATTCTGCGAAAAAATCATCTTTGAATGCATCGGATCCTGGTCGTTCAACAAGGTATGCATTGCAAGATGAATTATGTCAAATTCCGCTGCTACGGTTTTAAAAACCGATTCTCTCGCCTCATTGTCGAGATAAAGCCTGCCTCCTGTCAGTTCTGCAACATATTCAGCCTCAGTCCTGGCAAATTTAAGGTCGTACAGGGTTGAAACCCTTGATTGCCTTGACTTCATCAGTGAGTCAACATCCATTCTGCCATTATAGCTTGGGGCAAATGCCACAAGAGAGTTTGAGAAGCTGTGATCGTTGCTGACTGATTCAGCAAGCATTGTTGCAGAATAGGTATAGGAAACGCTGTAATCCCTGAGGAGATAAGGAATCTCGCTGAACATGGCCAGGCTTCCGGCCTCAGCGCTCACTGGCAGCGCTTCAAACGGTATGTAGGAAAGTATGTTGTCGGGAGAGATCAGCAGCCTGTTGGAAATAAGATATTCCTTCACGGGTTCCAGTACTGTCCGGTAAAGACTGTAGCCTGTTGAAAGGTAACTGTTGAAACAAGTCCGGGCATTTTTGTCAGGCTCCGAGAGAAGATTCCGGAATTGTCTGATATCACTGAAAAAAGATGAATCGATGTTTACTGTAACAAGCCGGAGGTACTTCCGGTTTGCAACAAAAATATGAAGGAGGCTGTCAGACACTACATAGTTAAGGTAGTTGGTGTTCCTTCCTGAGATGCCCGGGATCTTTTCCGGTGAAATAACCTCGGTATTGTATTTGATAAGATAATAACCAGGATACATCCGCTCGAAGACAGCTATCAGAGAGTCCCGCTGCTGTGTGGCGGACAGCAGAAGTTCCTTCCATTCCTCTATAAGGGATTCATCACTTTCCTTTTTTGATTCTTCTTCATTTATTCTTGCCTCATAGAAACCTATTTCCATTTTAAGCCTGCGCTCCAGTTCCGCTGTTTCTTCAGGAATATGAAACTCCGCGGCCCTGAGTTCCCTTGTTGAAGCCAAAAGGCCGGCAACCTTCGATTTTTCGGAATACTCAAAAGCTTTGTGAAGATATCTGATGTCGCCGGTTTTACGGTAGCACAGGTCAAAATCACGGATGGCATGCAGGTAGAAATCCCTGAACCTGTCTCCGAGTACAAGCCTGCTCTCTTCCTCACTAATGCTTATCCTGACCTTTTCGATCAGGGAAACAATCAGTTCAGACGTTCCTGCTGCAGCCAGAAGGTAGCTCTGATCAGGGTTTTTTCCATAGATTCCATGGAGTATCCGGTATTTCGCCCTAAGCAGCCTTAATGACCATTGAGTTGGTTTAATTAGATCAGGATCGGGATTTTCGAGTCCCGATCCTCCCTCTGTCCCTTCCCTGCCTTCGAAAAGAAGGTTCTGAATGATCCCAAGAGCTTTTTCATTCTCCCCGTTTTCTGAAAGTGACTGGGCATATCCCAGCAAAACCGATTCTTTCAGAGCAAAATCTTCTCTGTTGTCCTGAAGAAATTCATTGCACTTTTCAAATAATGCGATTGATTTACCAATATCCAGTTTGTAACTTCTGAGATACTCGGCGTAGTTCCTCAGAACCTCGCAGTATTCCCTGGAGCTTTGACCAAAGATCTTTCCGGCCTTTTCAAGTGAGCCGGCCAGGAGTTCCTCTCCCTTGTAAGCTTCTCCGGCGTTTCCCATGTTTATTGCAAAGCTGTTTAGAAAATTGAGCGACAGATCCGAATTTGCCGAGCTTATATAACTGAAACCTTTGTTGAAATACTGTTCTGACTTTTCAAGCTGTCCCAGGAAATAGTAATTCGAGGCAAGGCTGTTAAGCAGGTTAATATAGTTTCCATCCTTTGGAAGGGAGCTGGTCCGGTACAACGATTCCGCCCTCTCAAGGAACATTACCGCTTTTGCATAGTCAGAAAGAAAGGCATGGCTTATCCCGATATTCACATAAAGGATCGCCATTTCATTAATATGCTCATTCTTTTTCTCCCCTATAAGGTCGAGCGCCTTGTTCCCGGATTCTATGGCCCGGCTGTAATCCTTAAGGCTGATGCAGGCCCCTGTCAGTGCAGAATATCCATCCAGAAGTTCGGGACTATTATCTCCATGCAGAGTCTTTTCAGCGTCAAGAGATTTGAGTATGCTTTCTTCCATCTTTTTGAAATCTCCGCGTCCGGAGTGTGCCAGTGCCAGATTAAAGAGGCTCTTTGCATACACCTCGTCGACAGTCTTTGTATGTTTGCGGATCGATATGGACGATCCCAGCCAGTTGACAGCTTCCTTGTTCCTGCCGTTCAGCAGATAATAGACACCAATATAATATTGTGAATTTGAGACGGTGATATTATCAGCCCGATCCTCCCTGAGTATCTTCAGGATTGAATAAAGCAGATCCCTCGATCCGGCTGTGTCACCTGCAGCTATTGTTGCAAGAAAGGCTTCATTCAGTCCGGCCAGCTCCTGACCGGAATCCCTTACTGCAGATTCCTGGTGAAAACTGACAGCAGAAATGTAAAATACCAATAATGATTTTATGAAGATGCCTGAAAACATCAACGTCGCCGATTTATTTGTCTCTCCCCAGTGCCAAAACGCAAGTTTACAAAAAATGTTATTATGAAGGCTTGAGTGTCCATTTTTTCTGTTTTGTATGTTGCTGAATATCTTGAATTAAGAAAATTTATTAAAAATAATTCAATTTTCATTGTCACAAAACGGGGTATTCCGACATGATACATAGAATTTGACTTAAAAATTGCGAATTACCCGAAAAAAGTATCAATTAAAAAAAAACACTATGAAAACCCTGAACGTAAAAAACCACGATGTGAATCTTGATGTCTATGCTCTGACAGTTGAAGAAATGATTTGTGTAAAAGGCGGTGATTCTGATCCTATTCTGAAACCATCATTACCTCCTGTTAAGCTCTGACAAAATATGATTGCCGTATCCTGCTTTAGTGAAGGCAGGGTACTGTTGAAACGGCAAGAGGTTGTTTTTGGTTACTTGAATTTCAGCCGGGCTGACTGAATTTTCTTCCCGGCAGCGGAATTGCATTCGGAGCGTTTTGGCCCGTGCATCAGGCATGCATTTGCTACCGGTCTGAATGGATGATGATTGAATATATTTCTAAATTTAATATTGATATGAAACCCACATGTATCAAATACACAAACACGTATGTATATAATTTTCAAACATGTGGGTTCCATCAGACCTTTAAAATCAAAATTATATACTGATGAAAACAATTGATTTTTCATACTTTATCGAACGGTACAATGCCGGTGAAATGGATGAAGCTGAAAGGGAATGGTTCAGGAAAGAACTGGAAGGCAATGAGAAGCTTCGCAGGGAGGTTGAGTTGCGCAACAAAACCGATAAGATTCTGAAGAACCGGGATATAATGAATCTGCGCGACAAGCTGAATGCCATTGAGAAGCAGAGAAAGGAGCCCGTGCCTGAGGTAAAGCCCCGCAAGTCGCTGAATATGAGGTTTGCTGCCGCAATAGTCAGCCTGGTAATAATAGGAAGCATCGCGTTGCTTTCACGAGGCAAGCCTGACAGTGACGAGATAATCAGCCGCTACTACAAACCGTATGAAGTGGCCACCATATCACGTTCTGCAAACATGGCAACAAATTCAGATAATTTCAGGCTCGCGGTGGAATACTACAACGTGAGGGATTACAGGAATGCTGCAATCTACTTCTCCAGGGTACTCGAAGACAATCCGGGCGATATGCATACGGAGCTGCTTAACGGTATTTCAAACTTCGAAACCCGGAATTATCCTGAAGCAAGCGGCTCATTTTCAAAAGTCATAGAAGATAATAACAATTTCTATATTGATCATGCACAGTGGTACCTTGCCCTGTGTTATATAAAGACAGGTGAAACAGTTAAGGCTGTCAACCAGTTGGCAACAATAGAAGATTCAAAGACTATCTACAGAAAAGAAGCAAAGAAAATTCTCAGGTACCTGAAATAATATTCCCCCTAACCTTAAATGAATTAAAATGTTCGACCTGTTTGGGTATATGAAGGGTTATTCGGGTGATCCGGTTCCGGTGAAAAGGGATCAGGCCAGAAACGGTGATCAGTTGATTGAACCGGTATCCGGATGTTCCACGGTACTGACTGAGCTGTCGCGCGAGATGAGGACCCAGATGAACGCAATAGTTGCTTTCTCCTTCATGATGAACAAAAAGGAATACTCCGAATCCGATCGCGAAGAATTCAGCAATCATATTTATAATTCATGCGAACAGATTATTTCACTTTTTGACAATTTTCTGGATTCCGCAATCATTGATACGGGTAATTCAATTTCGGAACCAGGAGTCGTTCACACGGGTGATATGTTCGCGGATATTTTTTCAGAGTTCAGGGAAATACTTAAAAAAGAAAGATACAAGGATATTCTGCTTGTATCCGACAATGTGGCCTGCCAGAGTCCAGACTGCCTCTTTGATGCGAACAGGGTGACAAGGGTAATTCGCAATTTATTCCAGATCGCTTTGCGCAACACTGAATCAGGGTACATTAAAGTCGGCTATAGCATTTCTGATGGCCATCTCAAGTTCTGCATTACGGATTCGGGGCAGGGTTACGTGAAATCCAGGGACTACCTTCAAAGCAGGGATATGTCAGAATCCCTTACGAAGCATAACGACATCCATATGGCTGTAAGCATGGCCCTCGCACGAAAGCTGATCCGTATGATGGACGGATCGCTCTGGATTGAAAACAACGGAAGGACAGGTTCTTCCATCTATTTCTCAATCCCTGTCGCGGCAGCTTCAAACCGCGATAATTCAATCAACAAATTTTCGAGTACTATGAGTCCTACCTGCTAAAGAAAAGAAAAGTCAATTTCAATGTCTGCATGTCAATGCATGAGTCCGGAACAGCTGCCTTATCAATGCAGCTGTTCTATTTTTGGTACTCTGTTATCTGAACCTCAGTACGCCTGTTGAGCTTTCGTCCTTCGTAGGTAACATTATCTCCCACAGGTGAAGCATTTCCATATCCCCTGTAAGTCAGCCTCCCCTGAGGGATACCGCTGTTCACAAGGAAATCCACCACAGCAAGAGCTCTCTTCTCGGAAAGGTTAAGATTATGCTCTTCCGACCCCGTGGAATCGGTATATCCACCTATTTCAACCCTGAGCTCCCTGTTGTTCTTCAATAAATCAGACAGCATGTTAAGTTCGACAACGGATTCCTTTTTAAGCTGCCACGAATCGACTTCAAAGAACACATTGGAAAGAAGCATCTTTTCCCCTACCCTGAACGGGCTGAGCAGTATATTTTTGATGAAAGGCTGAAAGACCGAATGAGTTCCCTCCAGCATGAAATTCTCGGAATAAAAGAGATAACCGTCCTTGCTTATATTAAGGCCGTAATTATTTCCGGACGGGAGACAAACAAGGAAATTACCATTAGCGTCAGTCTGGTTATTGAAGACTGATTTGCCTGTTGTCAGGTTTACCAGCTCATATTTGGCAACAAGCATCTGACCGGTTACCTTGTCGGTGACTTTTCCCTTGATATAGGCAACCGGATCGGGCTGCACAGCCTCATGAAGCCTGAAAGAAAAAATGTCCTTGCCTCCCTTGTCGTCTCTTCCTGATGAAAAATAAGCTTTCTCCCCTCCTGATTCGATTGTGAGCCCCATCTCATCGTTGCAGGTATTAATTGGATAACCCAGGTTTACCGGCTCAGTCCAGGTTGTGTCTTCAAGCATCCTGGTGAAATAGATGTCAGAGCCACCCATCCCCGGCCGTCCGTCAGAAGCAAAATACAGAGTCCTGCCGTCAAAATGTATAAAGGGAGACATCTCATCACCCGGGGTATTTACCTTATCTCCCATATTGCGGGGAAAGCTCCATTTGCCGTTCGATTTCCCGACTGAGAAATAAAGGTCCTTCCCGCCTGTGCCCCCGGGTCTGTTGCTTGAGAAGAACAACATCCGCCCGTCGGCATTGACCGAGGGCTGGCTTTCCCAGAAGGATGAATTGACAGGACTTCCCAGGTTTACAGGCAATGACCAGCGACCATTGCTGATAGCAGAGAAGAATATGTCGCAGCTTCCCAGTCCGCCTGAACGGTCGCATGCAGTGAAATACATGTAGTTACCGTCGGATGAAAGACTCTGTGCCCCCTCATTCTGACTTGTATTCAACGGACTGCCTGCATTGACTGCATCTTTCCAGACTGACTCCTGCAAAAAGCTGACATAGAAATCCTCCTGTGAAATACCTCTTCTGAGAACATTTTCACCCGGTTTTGTCTGACGTGTAAACATCAGAGTCTGCCCGTCGGCGGTAATAGAGGGCCAGTATTCATCATGAATCGTGTTTATGCCATCACCAACGCTTTCGGGGCTGAAAGGAACGGGATTTTTTACTGCTTCTATTGCAAATTCACAGTTTATGATGTTCCTGATTGCAAGCGCCTTGTTCTTTTCTGATATCTTTTCCTGGGCAAGATAAACTTTGTAATGAACAAGTGCTTTTTCGTAGTCGCCCGACATCAGTTCAGCTGTAGCCATGTTGAAAAATACCGGCATGTAGGCTGTGGAATCGAGCCTTACCGCTTTCTGAAAGTTCCCGGCTGCCTCGCCATATCTCTTCTGCTTGGAGAGCAGTTCACCCAGCATCATATATGCATCAAAAAAATTTTCATCCGTTTCAATAGCCTGTTTGAAATAGTTTTCGGCATTTATATAATCGATATAGTCAAAGGCAGTCATTCCAGCCTTGTAGTACTTGAGGGCTTTTACCGAGGTTGTGTGGTATTTCTGCGAATGGCATTGATTCTCAGAAAGAAATAAAATCAGCACGAACGCAGTAATTATGATCAGCCCTTGTTTCATCCTAGGGAATATGCATGTATTTGTGTATCTGCAGGGAGATTTTCCAGGCGGGATTCGCTTTAACATAGTTGACGATTTCCGGAATGACTGTCCTGAACCGGCTCCATTCCGGCTGGAGGTAGAGTCGGCACCGGGGTTCGACCAGGCTCCTGTATTTCTCAGCCCATTCAAAATCATCTCTGCTTTCAATAATTACTTTAAGTTCATCTGCTTTAAGGCAGATATCTCCTTTTGGCGGCATGTTTCTCTTCGGCGACAGGCATATCCAGTCCCACGATCCACTCAAACTGTATGCACCCGACGTCTCGATGAATGTGCTCAGGCCTGCGTTTTTCAACCCCTTGCACAGGAGATCAAGATTCCACGTAAGGGGTTCGCCGCCGGTAACAATCACTGATCCTGAACCTGAACCCAGCGCGTGTTCAACAATCCTTTCCGTCGGAACCAGAGGATGCATGGCAGGATCCCACGAAAAGCGCGAATCGCACCAGTTGCAGCCAACATCACAGCCACCCAGCCTGATGAACCACGCTGCCTCTCCTGAATGATATCCTTCTCCCTGAATCGTGAAGAATTCTTCAACCAGCGGCAGCTCAAGTCCGTCTGACTTTATTTCTTGCACTTTATCCATATTTCAGAACGTGATAGTTACAGCTTTATTTTCCAAACAAAAACTCATAATCCCTTATCATTGCCGTCTTTACCCATGCTTCCGGGACTATCTTCCAGTTATTGAGAGCAACCGGCCTGATGGTTTTCCGGTTTTCCAGATTAACCAGAATGTAGTACCTCAGGTCCTTATCAGTTGAGCTTACAAGCCTTTCAGGAAGTTTTTCCGCCTGAATTCCGGCTCCCGCGGTAAAATGGCCTCCTCCCCCGTTTCCCCTGTAGGAATTTACAGCAACATTATATCGCTTATTCATCTCAAACGGCGTGCCATCCGAAAATGACTTTATTGTGACTCTTTTGCCCTCAGGCTTGCTGACATCCACAATGTAATCGATGCCGGCTGCCGAGTCAAAATTGTAGGGCTGATTCTTAAGCCAGGCTTCACCGTTCCTGATAAGGATCTTCCCGTCCTTTGACCTCTGGAATTTCAACAGATTATCACCGGGACCCTTCATTGTATTAAGCCAGTCGGAATAAGAATACTCAAGATACTTCTTTATCTCCGAACCGGTCATCCACATGGTATAGAGCATGTTCTCGAAGCGGTACAGCTTAAACATATCTCCTACCGTGACAGGTCCGGCAGGAATGCTTACATCGAAGGATAGCGGAGCTGAAAACGAAATGTCAGCTCCGGTGATCTCAAGCTGAATTGAATGCACCATATCCACAAATGGAGATGAGCCAAAATATGAATCCCTCGAAGACATGTTCGCCTCCGAAAGGGCTATCACCTTGCTGACGTATTCCTTTACATCAGCATCGTGGCCTTTGAAATTACTTGTGAACTCGGGGTCAGGGCTGTAATCCCTGACATCCACTATGGATCCTTTGGCTACCGGACGAACCTTTCCGGTGGAAGGGTTCCTGACTAACCGGATGTCAGCCCGGGCTATCTTCTGTGCCCTGCTCCCTCCTTCAAGTATTAGCACACTATCTCCTTCAGAATTTACTATCGTTTTATTTACAACGTTGTGGTTATGGCCGCAAAGAATCACGTCAAAACCCGGTACATTGTGAGCTATGGCTGCCACGCCGTTTTTATCATAATGGCTTCCGCCACTGCCTTCTTCATCACTTTCATCCCAACCCGAATGAAACAGTCCCACTATCAGATCGGGTTTTTCTTTCTTAATCTGCGGCATATATTTTTTTGCGGTTTCGAGCATATCGCTGAATTCCATTCCCGAATATAGTTCCGGCGGCAGCCATTGAGGGATTGATGGAGTCACCATACCAAATACCGCAACCCTGATACCTTTTTTTTCTATTATGGTGAATGGCTTGAAATAGGGCTTGCCGGTTGATAGATTAACTGCATTAGCCGCCAGCAGAGGAAAATTGTATTCCCTGACAAGCCTGTCGTACACAGCATGACCGGCCTCAATATCATGATTTCCAACAGTAATTGCATCATATCCCAGCGAATTGAAAGCCACGGCATTTATATGGGGAGATACCGTATCGATGAAATTATAGTAATAGACTGATGGCTGTCCCTGAAGGTTATCACCGTTATCGAGCAGTATCACCGGAGCAGGGCCGCTCCGTACCTTTTTTACATATGAAGCGATTGAAGCAAGTGAGACATCCGTTTTCTGCTGTTCCATGAAATCGTACGGAAGCACAACACCGTGAAGGTCGGTTGTTTCCAGGATGATAAGGTCCCCCTCATTCCCGTCGCCTTTGCAGGAAAAAAGAATAGACGAGAAAAGAATAACAATCCAGCCGGTGAAAGATATTTTTATTCTCATTTATTTGTTTTTAAAGTATTTATGTTAAAAGGGTCACGGGGATCCCGGGTTTTAATTAGCTCATAATGCAGATCAGTATTAACGGGGTTATAAACTTAAAAAAGAATATTTACTTTAGCTTAATTTTGAAAGGGCAATTATGGGATTACCCGTTAAAGATAGTTAAATCAGCACAGCTTCATAAATTAATAAATGACTCAAACCGGACTCGACCAGATAAGGCATCATACTCCCGCGGAACTCGCCGGGAGAAGAGTTGGAATACTATGCCACGCTCCAAGTGTGGCATCCGACTATACTCACATAACTACAATTTTCAGAAAAAAAACCGACTGTACCCTCATTTCAGTGTTTGGTCCCCAGCACGGACTTTACGGGCAGACACAGGACAATATGATAGAATGGAGCAGTTCGGTTCATCCCCTGTACAAAATTCCTGTTCACAGCCTGTACGGAGAGCACAGGAAACCCACTTCAGAAATGCTTGCCGGACTGGATGCGTTTGTTGTTGATCTTCAGGATGTGGGAGCCCGCCTGTACACTTATGTCTGGACCGTTAAGCTTTGCATGGAAGCATGCGCCGAAGCCGGGATACCGGTTTGGATACTTGACAGGCCAAACCCTATTGGCCTGATCCAGTTCGACGGGCCAGTTCTTAAGGAGGATTACTTCACATTCGTCGGCGGCGCTTCCATTCCTCTTTGCCACCGGATGACTCTTGGCGAAATAGCTTTGTGGATCAGGGAAAAACACAACATAAACTGTTCCCTTAACATTGTTTGGATGAAGAACTGGAGAAGGCAGTCATTGTTCGATCAGACCGGTTTGCCCTGGATACTTCCTTCGCCTAATATGCCCACCCTCAGGACAGCAATGGTTTACCCGGGGATGGTTCTTGCAGAAGCGCTCAACATGTCGGAAGGAAGGGGAACCACCATACCTTTCGAGTTATCAGGAGCTCCTTATATTGATGCCGGGAAGCTGAAGAACAACCTTGACGGAAGAAAGATTCCCGGGTGTGTATTCAGGATCCATAGTTTCATTCCGACATTCAACAAATATGCGAGTCAGGTGTGCAACGGGCTCCAGATACATGTTACTGATCCGGCAGTATTTCTGCCGGTATTAACTGCCTACGAGTACTTCTCGGCAGTCATGGAGACTTCTCCTCCCGGTTCGCTCAAATTCAATGATCCGCCCTATGAATATGAATATAAATTAATGCCTTTTGACATCCTTTCAGGAGATCCCATTATGAGAAGCGCCCTGCTAAATGGTGTTCCGGCGAGGATTGAAAGGGAGAGATGGAAAGGCGAGATTGAACAGTTTGATTATGAATTCAGGCAGCTATCGACATATCCTGAGTAGATTGCATTTCTTTGTATTCAGATTCTCCGGGAAAATTTTGTAAGTTTCTCAATCAGTTGCTGGGGAAATATGGGTTTGACTACATAGTCATCAAAGCCAGATGCAATTATTTTCTCACGGTCGCCAAGAAGGCTGTAGGCAGTCTGGGCTATAATAATAACATTCTTCCTTAATTCCCTGATGACCTTTGCCGCTCCGTAGCCGTCGATCAGGGGAAGCTGAATATCCATGAGGATTATATCGATATCAGGATTGGCTTTAGCTGCTTCAATGGCTTCTTTTCCATCGCAGGCGCTTAAAAGCGATGCCCCGGTCTTTTCAAGAATCTTGTTAAGATAGAGCCTGCTTGATACGTCATCCTCGACAATCAGAATCTTTTTTGTGCCCAGGTATTCATTTTCCATTTGCCCGATTTTATTCAAAAAGTCCGTCATCCCTTAAAAGCAGAAGAATTGCCGACTGCGGAACGACGATATATTTCTCCTTATTGAACTCAATTTCAATGGCGCTGTTCTGAAGGTAGACTGCCTGATCTCCCTCTTTAGGCTGCAGGGGAACATATTTTGGCTCCTCTGTCCCGCCTTTCCAGGGTTCATCTGCATCGGTTACCGAAGGTATCGGATAGCCTGGTCCAACCTTGACAACATAGCCTATCTGAACTTTTTCATTCTCATTAACGCCGGGCGGCAGGTACAGTCCGCTCTTTGTCTTGGACTGCGGAATCTTTGGTTTTATCAGTATCCTGTCGCCTATAACTATCAGCTTCCTAAGGTCTTTTTCATCCAGTAACACGCCCATCTCTGATTTCTTTTTTAAACAAAAGTATCATTTTTCGTATTACACGGAAACCTTCCTGACATAATATGGCTAATATTGCACCATAGTATCAACGGAAGTTCTTCAATTTTATTTTATTCATGGAACCGGATACCTACCTGACCATCAAATCATTTTCACAAGGCCTTTACAAGGAAAAAGGAAGCCGGTTCATTTCACTGGCTTATCCTGTTGCGGATCAGGAAGAAATCAAAAGCATTCTCGCACAGGTAAAAAAGGAACACCATTCTGCAAGGCATAATTGTTACGCCTGGATGCTCGGGCACGAAAGGAGCAATTACAGGATCAATGATGACGGTGAGCCCTCCGGCAGCGCTGGAAAACCTATCCTGGGACAAATAAATGCCTTCGAGGTAACCAATATTCTCATCGTTGTTGTAAGGTATTTCGGAGGCAAACTTCTTGGAGTCAGCGGATTGACTAATGCCTACCGGACTGCAGCCGAATCAGCCCTGATTAACAACGAAATACTCGGGCATCATGTCATGGATCATTATGAACTATCATTTCCCTATGCTTCAATGAACGATGTAATGAAGTTAATAAAAGAAGAGGAGGCCGGTCAGTCGGAACAGTTATTTGGTCTGGAATGCCGGTTGATGATTAGTTTCAGACGTGCATCGGGAGAAAGGATACTTTCAGCGCTCGGCAGAATAAGCGGTCTGAAGTATGTTTTCAAAGGCACTTTCTGATAAATGGCACCTGTTAAAGTTGTTAGTTAATTATCAACACGCGTCCATCTCAAGGCTCTTCTTGAATAAATTTGTTCCGGGCAAACAACATTCTCCCTAATCAGCCAAAGCAATGAAAAACAGAAGTTTGGTTTCCATAGATGATTTAAGCACCGAGGAGATCCTGAAAATCCTTGACCACGCCGTAGAATTCGAAAAGAACCCTGTAAGCAAGCTTCTCGAAGGCAAGGTGATTGCAACCCTCTTTTTTGAGCCGTCAACCCGAACCAGGCTCAGCTTCGAAAGCGCCATAAACCGTTTGGGAGGAAAGATAGTGGGCTTCACGGATGCAGGTGTCACGAGCGTCTCCAAGGGGGAAACCCTGCATGATACTATTAAAATGGTAAGCAACTACAGCGATCTTATTGTAATTAGACATCCGATCGAGGGCAGCGCAAGATATGCAAGCGAGATTTCTTCGGTACCCGTGATTAACGCGGGCGACGGAGCTAATCAGCATCCCACCCAGACTATGCTGGATCTCTATTCGATAAGGAAAACGCAGGGAACACTCGACAACCTGAATATCTTCATGGTTGGCGACCTTAAGTACGGAAGGACGGTTCATTCACTCATGATGGCAATGTCGAGGTGGAACACTACTTTCAACTTCATTTCACCCGAAGAACTCAAGATGCCTGAAGAATTCAAGCTGTACCTCGATAATCTTGGTCTTAAATATTATGAGCACCTCGATTTTACAGATATAATTTCAAGGGCAGATATTATTTACATGACAAGGGTCCAGCGGGAAAGGTTCTCTGATCCTATTGAATATGAAAAAGTCAAAAATGTATACGTCCTGAAAAATGCCATGCTTGCAAATACAAAGCCAAATATGAGGATACTCCATCCCCTTCCACGGGTGAATGAGATCCATACTGATGTGGATTCCAACCCGAAGGCTTACTACTTTGAGCAGGCACTGAACGGAGTCTTTACCCGGCAGGCAATATTGTGTTCACTGTTAGGAATTAAATAATCCGGAGTCTGAAATGAAAGAACCAAAACAACTCAGCGTAAGTGCAATCGAGAACGGGACAGTTATTGACCATATCCCTGCAAAGAACCTCTTTAAGGTCATTTCAATCCTTGGACTCGACCATATCGACAGCCAGATCACTTTCGGGACCAACCTTGAAAGTAAGAAACTGGGTAAGAAAGCCATTATCAAAATATCCGGGAAATATTTTGAGGACACCGACATCAACAGGATAGCCCTGGTTGCTCCTGATGCAAAGCTCAACATAATAAGGGATTATGAAGTTGTTGAAAAGAAGGTAGTTGAAGTGCCCGACGAAATTGTAGGCATTGCTAAATGCATGAACCCAAAGTGTATTACCAACTATGAAAAGGTGACCACACGGTTCAGGGTTGTCTCAAAGAAGACCGTGGCGCTGAAATGCCATTATTGCGAAAAGATAACCGATCAGGAGAATCTGCAGATAATCTGATTCAGGAAAGTCAACCAGCGATTTTACCTGAGTCTGTCATATGACCTGACCAGGTTTTCATCTTTCCTTATCCCAAGATATGCCAGGATACTGAATAGCTGTATTACCAGGGGAAGAAAAGTACGGATTCCGGGACTCAATACTGCCTGGTATTTCTCCCCTGCCGAATAAGCGAACCAGGCCGTCAGGATTATTAAAGCAGCTGACAGGAAGACAGTAGCAATTGCAAACTTTATCTGAATCTTCCTGCTTTTATACAGGAAGATAGCTACAACCGAAAGGATGATAATCAACAAAGCTACAACCGGAATGACTATCTGACTTTCAAGACTTTGAGGTGCGCCTCCCTGCCCTGCCGTCCATATTCCCCTGTAATCCATGAATATTCCGGATCCTGAATCATTAAAAAAACTTAAAAAGTTCCCGCTCAGGAATAATACCGATACAATGGATGTCAATAACAAGTATAAAGACTGAATTCTCTGTATCATAAATTTAGTGAATGTGATTAAGCTTCCCGCACCTTCACGGAAAGCATCTGCGAAAATATCAAGAAACATTAAATCCCGGATATGCTTTTGTGAAATTTTGCAATATAATAACAGGAAGATTAAGCAACCTTTGTTTTAACATATTTTAAAAATTGCATAATGTTTACTCAACTTGAAATAATCTACTTTTGTGTCGATTCCGTAAAAAAGGAATCAGGAGTGAACAATTGTGGTTCATGTACGTTTTGAAATCAACAGTAAGTTATATTAGCACAGACCGGTATGAAGAAAAGAAACAGACTGATCATAACAATTCTGCTTATCCTCGTGGCTGCAGTGATTGTATTTTATCCGAAAATAAAACCACTCTTTTCGTCGAAGTCAGGTGGGCCGGGCGGAACGGGAATGACTGCCGGCGGAGGACCGGGAGGATCAGGGCGGCAAGTTCTGAATGTAAGCGGCTATCTTATACAACCTCAGCAACTGAGCGACCTTTATGTTAGTACTGGCACATTAAAGCCTGACGAGACTGTAGAGCTTGCTTTTGAAACATCCGGAAAAATTGTGGGCATAAATTTTACAGAAGGAACCCGTGTAAGTAAAGGTGATTTGCTTGCAAAAATCAATGACAGACCTCTTCAGGCCCAGCTTGAAAAACTGCAGGCCCAGAAAAAACTGGTTGAAGAAAAGGAGTTCCGGCAACGAAGCCTCCTCGTCAAGGATGCAATAAGCCAGGAAAGTTACGACCAGATTGTAACGGAGCTTCAGACAATTCAGGCTGATATTAACCTCGTGGGTGCAAGAATTGCAGAGACTGAGCTTCGTGCCCCGTTTGACGGTATAATTGGTCTCAGGTATGTCAGTGAGGGAAGCTATACAAACCCCTCGACAAAAATTGCACGACTGGTAAAGATCAAACCCATAAAAATTGAATTCACGGTTCCCGAACGTTATGCAAATCAGATTAAAATCGGTTATCCTGTGACGTTCACTATGGACGGCTCAAACGAAATTTACAAAGCAACAGTTTATGCTGTTGATCCCCAGGTCGATATAGCAACACGGTCGATTGTGCTGCGTGCTCTTTACCCGAACAACAATGAAGAACTGAAACCCGGACGTTTCACTTCGGTTACTCTTCTGCTTTCGCAGATCGATGATGCCATTTCTGTTCCGACTGAGGCAATCACTCCAGAGATGGAGGGAGAAATGGTATACGTGTACAGGAATGGCAAGGCAGAAGTAGTCAAGGTCGGGGTCGGACTCAGAACAGAATCGCAGGTTCAGATCACAAGCGGTCTCAAATTCGGAGACACGCTTCTTACTTCAGGCATCCTTCAGTTGAGACAAAACGTACCCGTGGTGCTTGATACCCTTTTAATAAATTAATTAAAACACAAATCAAATAATGAGTCTGTCATCGACAAGTATAAACCGGCCGGTCCTTGCAACGGTTTTTGCCATTGTAATAGTGCTGTTCGGTATTGTAGGGGCAACATTTCTTGGCATCCGTGAATTTCCAAGTGTTGATCCGGCTATAATATCTGTCAATACATCATACCCCGGAGCAAATTCAGATGTTATTGAAACTCAGATAACAGAACCTCTCGAACAGTCAATAAACGGTATCCCGGGAGTTCGAACCCTGACAAGTGTAAGCAGCCAGGGATCAAGCAGGATCACGGTGGAATTTGAGCTTTCAGTCGATCTGGAAACCGCAGCGAATGATGTAAGGGACAAGGTTTCACAGGCACAGAGAAGGTTGCCGCGCGACTGTGACCCTCCTACCGTAACAAAGGCTGATGCAGATGCAAACCCTATTCTCTTCCTGACGGTTGAAAGCAACAAGAGATCCCTGCTTCAGCTGTCCGAGATTGCCGACCTGACTCTTAAGGAACAACTCCAGACTGTTTCAGGTGTAAGTGCAGTAAATATCTTCGGTGAAAAGAGATATTCAATGCGCTTGTGGATTGATCCCGTGAAACTTGCAGGTTATGGACTAACCCCCATGGACGTAAGGGATGCCATATCGCGTGAGAACGTCGAACTTCCATCCGGAAGCATTGAAGGAACAACAACCCAGCTCACTATCAGGACGATGGGACTAATGACCACTCCAAAACAATTCAATGACCTCATAATAAAGCAGAACGGTGATCTGGTCGTCAGATTCAATGATATAGGAAGGGCCGAACTCGGTCCCGAAGACATACGCGGGATCCTGAAAAACAACGGCGTTCCTATGGCTATGATTGCCGTCATACCCCAACCCGGGTCAAATCATATAGAAATAGTTGATGAAATATACAGGCGGCTTGAGTATATAAGAAAAGACCTCCCTGATGACGTCCAGGTAAATGTGAACTACGACAACACAGCCTATATCCGCTCCTCAATCAGGGAGGTTGAGGATACAATTTTTATTGCTTTCGCGCTCGTGGTCGTTATTATATACTTTTTCCTGAGGAGCTGGAGGGCTACAATCATACCCATCCTGGTTATCCCTGTATCACTGGTCGGATCATTTTTCATAATGTACCTGGCCGGGTTCACTATAAATATACTTACACTTCTTGCGCTCGTTCTTGCAATCGGGATCGTCGTGGATGACGCAATCGTTGTAATGGAAAATATATTCGTAAAGGTGGAATCGGGGATGTCACCCCTGGAAGCCGGGTTAACGGGTTCAAAGGAGATCTATTTCGCAATTATTTCTACCACAATAACCCTGGTATCGGTATTCTTCCCTATCGTGTTCCTCGAGGGCATCACTGGCCGGTTGTTCAGGGAGTTTGGAATGGTAATGGCCGGAACCGTAACAATTTCTGCTTTCCTGGCGCTTTCTCTTACACCTATGGTTTCAACCAAACTCTTGCGGAAGGAAAAAAGCCATACCTGGATTTTCAGGAAAACCGAACCGTTCTTCATCGGGATGAATGAATGGTACAGAAGGAACCTGGAAACTTTCCTTAAAAACCGAATATTCGCTCTGATCATCCTTGTCGTGTCAATTGGCCTGATCGGGTTGCTCTGGTTTGCAATTCCCGGAGAAATGGCACCGCTTGAGGACAGGTCGCAGATCACTATAAACACATCTGCAGCGGAAGGAGCCACGTATGAATACATGCTTGCCTACGTGGATGACCTTGCTGTTCTGGTTGAAGATAAAGTTCCTGAAAGAATCTCTTACACAACAATGGTACGCGGCGGTACATTCGCCAATATAAGGATCAACCTTGTAAGCCCTGATGAAAGAAGCCGGTCGCAGCAGGAAATAGCCGACCAGCTTTCAGTTGATGTAAGAAGCAAAACCAAGGCAAGGGCCTTTGTTCAGCAACAGTCAACATTCGGACAGAGGAGAATGGGAATGCCGGTGCAGTATGTTCTGCAGGCTACCGATATCGAAAAGCTGAGGGAAGTGATACCTCCTTTTATGAACAAAGTCAATGACAGCGAAGTCCTTCAAATGGCTGACGTGAACCTGAAATTCACCAAGCCAGAACTGAGGATACACATAAACAGGGAGAAAGCCATTACACTCGGCGTTTCGACTCAAAATATTGGCCAAACCCTGCAGCTTGCTCTCAGCGGTCAGAGGTTCGGTTACTTCTTTATGAACGGCAAGCAGTACCAGATACTTGGCGAACTTGCCCGTGAGAACAGAAACAAGCCGCTTGACCTTAAATCGTTGTACGTCAGAAGCAATAAGGGAGAAATGATTCAGTTCGACAATCTGGTTACCCTTACGGAAGAAACTGCGCCTCCCCAGCTTTACCGTTACAACAGGTTCGTTGCAGCAACCGTTTCCGCAGGGCTGGCACCAGGAAAGACGATAAGTGAAGGGATCGAAGAAATGGACAGGATTGCCGATGAGGTGCTCGATGATTCATTCAGAACAGCTCTGGCCGGCGACTCAAAGGATTACACGGAAAGTTCTTCAAGCCTCATGTTTGCCCTTATGCTTGCTCTTATCCTTATTTTCCTTGTGCTTGCCGCCCAGTTTGAAAGCTTCAAGGATCCGTTCATCGTTATGATGACAGTTCCCCTTGCCCTTACCGGAGCTCTGATTTTCATGTGGTATTTTAATGTCACTATGAATATCTTCAGCCAGATCGGTCTGATCATGCTAATCGGTCTGGTATCAAAGAACGGAATATTGCTTGTGGAATTCGCTAACCAGAGAAAGGCAGCAGGATTTAACAAGGTGGATGCAATAAAGAGTGCGGCTGCCTCCCGATTCCGTCCTATCCTCATGACAAGTCTTGCAACCATCTTCGGGCTGCTGCCGTTGGCTCTCGGACTGGGCGAAGGCGCCCAAAGCCGTGTAGCTATGGGTATTACCGTTGTGGGAGGAATGTTGTTTTCCACGTTCCTGACCCTTTTCGTGGTGCCCGCCATTTATACTTACATCTCAAGTGAACCGAAAAATAATGATGATGAAACTAAAACTGCTGTTGCCTAGCCTGCTGTTCCTGGCAGTCAGCATAAATTCCGGCGCCCAGGTCATTTACGACCTTGATGAATGTATCAGTATCGGGCTGGAAAAAAATTACTCACTGCTGGTATCGAAAAACAGCGAGGAAGTGGCGAAAAACAACTATACACCTGGTAATGCCGGTTTTCTTCCTACTCTTGACCTGTCAGGCAGATACGGCGGAAACATTAACGACATCAGGAGAAACTTCACCGACGGAACTGAAACAGAGTCAGACGGGGAACATACTGCGACTGCAAATGCAGGTCTTTCGATGGGGATGACAATTTTCAACGGCTTCAATGTTCAGACTACCTATAAAAAGCTCAATGAACTGAAACTGATCGGAGAGCTTAACACCCGGTTTTCGGTTGAGAACCTTGTTTCGGGAATAATTTCAGCATACTATAATTATATTGAGCAGACGATGCTCCTGAAAAATCTTCAGTATGCCGTCACTCTTTCCAAAGAACGACTCAGGATTGACGAGGACCGCTATCTGCTTGGATCAAGTTCAAAACTTCAGGTATTGCAATCGAGAGTTTATCTCAATGCCGACAGTTCCAGGCTTTCACGGCAGACCGAGGTGGTCAGGGCTGCCCAGATCCGCCTGAATGAGCTGATGGCGGTTGAGGACCTGAGTCAGTTGTTTTCCACCAGCGACACAACTATCATCGTAAATCCCGGGCTTCTTTTCGAGAAGCTTCTCGATGAGACACTGGCAAATAATACCAGCCTCCTGATTGCCTTAAAAAATAAAACGATATCAGAGTTTGACCGGAAACTGGTAGCTTCAAGAAGCTATCCTTACCTTAATGCATCTTCGGGATACACAACCACCCTGAACAATTACTCCACCGGGACCATGGAGCGTCAGAACACCAACGGGATGAACTACGGACTCACTCTTGGTATGAATATCTTCGACGGTCTGAACCAGAGGAGAAGCATAAAAAACGCTGAGATTGAAATTCAAAACAGGGAACTGATGTACCAGGAAGTTGAGCAGGGTGTGAAAGCTGACCTAATCACTCTCTACAGCGCTTACAGCAATTACCTGAGACTGATAACCCTCGAGAACCAGAACCTTCAGACGGCAAGCGAGAACCTCGATATCGCAATGGAAAGGTACAAGCTTGGAAGCTTGTCGGGAATAGATCTGAGGGAAGTTCAGAAAAGTCTCCTCGACGCCCGCGAAAGCCTGCTCTCAGTTGAATATCAGGCGAAGCTCGCGGAAATATCGCTTATGCTTATTTCCGGAAGGATAATGGAGTATTATCAATAGAATGGTTCTTCCGGATTTGCTATCTTTGGTCATCAAATTTTCATCATGCAGAAGAAGACCGAACTGATAACCAACAGGGACGGAAGTATTTTCCATCTGAATCTTCTCCCGGGCGACATAGCTGATAAAATCATTATCGTCGGTGACCCCGGACGGGTTGATATGTTGTCGACCCTGCTTACCGACATACGTGTCAGAAAAGAGAACAGGGAATTCAAAACTGTAACCGGATTCTCGGGGGGAACTGAGATAACAATTATTTCATCAGGTATCGGGACCGACAACATTGATATTCTGATAAACGAACTTGATGCCCTTGTCAATATCGACCTTGCCACAGGTGAGCCCAAAGCTGATCCGGTTTCACTGACACTGGTCAGGATCGGAACTTCGGGAGGTTTGAGGGCAGATGTTCCGACCGGATCATATGTTCTTGCCGAAACGGCTGTTGGCTTCGACGGCCTGATTCATTTTTACGAGGGTTACGACTGGCTTCTTGACAACATTCTGTCATCGGTGATGGCTGAATATCTTGAATGGCCCGATACTCTCCCCTTCCCCTATGCTGTAAATGCAGACAAGGAACTTGCTGAGCTTTTCCGCGGAGAAAATTTCATAAGGGGAATCACCATATCGGCGCCCGGCTTTTATGGCCCACAGGGAAGAAAACTCAGGCTTGAGACCTTCGATAATGAAATTAACGGCAAACTGGCGGAATTCTCTTTCCGTGGCAGGACAATCAGTAACTACGAAATGGAAAGTTCCGCCATCTATGGCCTGTCAGGCCTGCTGGGACACAAAGCCGTTACGGTCTGCCTTGTGATCGGAAACAGGGTTACAGGTGAATTTATAAACGACTACAAGCCGGCTATGATGAATCTTGCCGAAACGGTTATGAGAATCATTTAAAGTGATAAAACCTACATGTATCAAATACACAAACACGTATGTATATAATTTTCAACCATGTGGGTTCCATCAGACCATTTAATTAAAAATTATATACTGATGAAATGTAACAGATGTTACAAATTGGCCCGGTACCAGTCTATCGCTTCTTCCATTCCCTCCCTGACTGTATGAGTTGGTTTGTATCCTAGCAATCTCCCTGCCTTTTCTATTGAAGCAAGGGAATGAGGTATATCACCTGCCCTTACCGGACCATAGGACGGAGTTAAATTCAAAACTTCCTTATCAAACCTGCCAATAAGCTGCTTCACCATCTCAAACAACTCATTCAGATTTGTGCGCTCTCCGTGGGCCACATTGTAAACCTGGTTGACAGCATCAGGGTCAGCAGCCAGTGCAGCAAGATGATTGGCCTGAACAACGTTGTCAACGTAGGTGAAATCCCTCGAGTAAGTCCCGTCACCGTTAATAACAGGAGATTCATGGCTCATAAGTTTCTTAACGAAAAGGGGAATTACGGCCGCGTATGCTCCCAATGGATCCTGACGGCGGCCGAAGACGTTGAAATACCTGAGACCTATTGATTCGGTACCATAGGCAGACGCAAAGTTTGCGGCATATAGTTCATCCACATATTTTGTAATTGCATATGGTGAGAGCGGTTTGCCTATCTTGTCTTCCACTTTCGGGAGACCCGGATGATCGCCGTATGTGGAAGAACTGGCAGCATAGATAAATCTTCTGACACCTGCCTCCCTCGATGCATTAATCATCTTCACAAAGCCCCCGATATTGACGTCGGTCGATGTCACCGGATCCTTTATCGATCGTGGCACGGAGCCCAGTGCAGCCTGGTGAAAAACATAATCCACGCCCTGAACCGCTCGTTCACAGTCGGAATAGTTGCGGATATCTCCTTCGATCAGCCTGAATCGGGGATTGTTAATGAAACCGGAAATGTTTTCTCTTTTCCCGGTTGAAAAATTGTCCAGGCATACAACGGAATTGTCCGAAGCGAGCAGGGATTCAACCAGGTTCGACCCGATGAAGCCTGCACCGCCGGTTACCAGTACCTTAAAGCCGCTTAATCCGCGATTCATTGGAAAACTTTAGAAAAAGAACGGTTTCGGCCGGTTTTTATTTCTCCCGGAACAAGGAAATCATCGTTCCAGGAGCAACAGTATCTCCCCGAGTATGAATTCGGACGTCTTGCCATCTCCATAAAAGCCCGGATACTCGAGATTTATGCCTGACTGAAAATACACCTCAAAAGCATGATGAATAAGATCTGGATTGGCATCAGCCAGCATAACAGTTCCATTTGCAACAAGTTCTATCCATTCGGTCTCCTTTCGAAGGACTATACAGGGCTTTCTGAAGAAATGTGATTCCTTTTGCACACCTCCGGAATCGGTCATTATCATGAAGCAGTTCTTTTCGAGGAAGGTCATAGTCAGATAAGAGACCGGCGGAATTATTCTGATATACTTCGATTTGCGCAGATCCTCGAGAAAACTCACAAGGCCCGACTTAAGCGAATTCATGGTACGCGGATGGAATGGCATTACAAATGGGATCTTATACTCCTCTGCCAGGTTCTTAAGTGTTGAAAGAATTGCTTCAAGCCTTTTGGGATCGTCAGTGTTTATATCCCTGTGAATGGTGGCCAGTACAAATTTTCCTCTCTCCAGTGACAGTGACTCCAGGAGCTCGCCCTTTTTGCGTTCAGCAAGTTCGGCAAAGAACAGGGAGTTGTCATACATGATATCGCCCGTAAGGTAGATTTTGGGATTATCGATCGTGTAGGGCGGACTGTTCTCGGGCCGGAAACCCTCATGTATCAAATTCTTGAAAGCAGCATTGGTCGGGGCAAAAAGCAGGGTCGAGGCATGATCGCTTATGATCCTGTTAAGCTCCTCGGGCATAGCCTTGTTGAATGATCTGAGGCCGGCTTCGATATGAATCACCGGAAAATGCTGTTTTGATGCTGCTATTGCTCCGGCAAGGGTGGAGTTGGTATCTCCGTAAAGCAGTAAACCGTCAGGTTTTTCGTCAAGAAGTACTTCCTCAATTCCAGAAATCATGGCTGCAGTCTGGCGGCCATGACTTGCAGATCCCACACCCAGGTTGAAATCGGGCTTGTGGATTTCGAGCTCATCGAAAAACACATCCGACATTTCCTTGTCATAGTGCTGGCCGGTATGAAGAGTAGATTCAGTTATCCGGTCAGAAAAACCTGTCCGTATTGCTCTGCTAATTGCTGAGGACTTTATTATCTGAGGTCTTGCCCCGACGATATTCAGCAGTTTTATCTTTGACATTATCCCCTGGAAAAGTAAAAGGTTCTCTGTGTTTATTTTGCATAGTTAACCGCCCTGGTTTCGCGGATAACAGTAATCTTAATCTGTCCGGGATATGTCATATCATTCTGAATCTTCCTTGCAATCTCAAAGGAAAGGTTTTCTGCTTCCTTGTCCGTTACTTTCTCAGCCCCCACAATTACTCTCAGTTCGCGGCCCGCCTGGATGGCGTAGGTTTTCATAACACCCGGGTATTGAAGGGCAAGCGACTCCAGTTCCTTGAGCCTTTTGATATACGATTCGACAACCTCGCGGCGCGCGCCTGGTCTGGCTCCGGAGATGGCATCGCACACCTGAACTATCGGAGCAATAAGAGTTGTCATCTCAGTTTCATCATGATGCGCACCGATAGCATTACAGACTTCCGGTTTTTCCTTGAATTTCTCTGCGATTTTCATTCCCAGGATTGCATGCGGCAATTCAGGCTCATCATCCGGAACCTTGCCTATATCATGAAGCAGTCCTGCCCTTTTTGCCAGTTTCGGATTAAGTCCAAGTTCGGCAGCCATTATGGCAGAGAGATTAGCGACCTCCCTTGAATGCATGAGCAGGTTCTGTCCGTATGATGACCTGTATTTCATTTTCCCGACAAGCCTGATAAGTTCCGGATGGAGTCCATGGATGCCAAGGTCGATGGTTGTCCTTTTTCCCACCTCCAGTATCTCCTCTTCCACCTGTTTCCTTGTCTTATCTACAATCTCCTCAATTCGTGCAGGATGTATTCTGCCGTCGGTGACCAGTTGATGAAGCGCGAGTCGTGCAACCTCCCGGCGGATTGGATCGAATGCCGACAGGACAATGGCCTCGGGAGTGTCGTCAACGATTATCTCCACGCCGGTTGCAGCTTCGAGCGCCCTGATGTTTCTTCCTTCACGGCCAATGATCCGGCCTTTCATTTCATCTGATTCAATATGAAACACCGTTACGGCATTTTCAATTGCATTTTCAGCGGCAACTCTCTGGATCGTCTGAAGGACTATCCTCTTTGCCTCCTTGTTTGCAGTCATCTTGGCTTCGTCGAGGATCTCATTCACATAGGACATTGCCCCGGTCTTTGCCTCTTCCTTCAGCGACTCTATCAGCTGGTTTTTTGCCTCCTCGGCCGAAAGGCTTGATATAGCCTCAAGTTTGTCGACCTGCTGCCTGTGAAGCTTTGTGAGCTCCTCGTTCTTCTTTTCAACGAGTTCAATCTGTGACGTCAGGCTTTCCCGTATGGCTTCGGCTTCAGTCTTCTTTCGCTGAGCCTCTTCAAGCTTTTGCGACAATGTAAGTTCTTTCTGCTTTATCCGGCTTTCAGCCTGGTTGATCCTGTTGTTCTTTTCATTGATGACCTTCTCATGCTCTGCCTTTAGTTGAAGGAATCTTTCCTTGGCCTGAAGTATCTTTTCCTTCTTAATCACTTCAGCTTCTGCCTCCGCCTCGCTGATCAGTTTCGTGCTCTTGTTCCTGAGCGCCTTATGCCAGAGAAAGTATGAGGCAATGAAACCTGTTATAAGCGCAGCGGCAGCCAATACTATAGTTAGTGTCATATGCAAAGTGTTAAATTATAAATATAAAAAACCCGCAAAGTCTCTTCAACTTTTATAAAACCCCATATCTACATGGCTGGAGCCTCTAATACAGCTTGAACTTCCACTGACTCTCCCGAAGGAGGGTTTCCCGGCGAACCGGGATGAGGCCTGTCCTTACTACACTAAGTATGACTCCAAAGTTTTAAGTGTTGAGTTTCAAAAACGAATGAAGAAACAATGCGGGCAATAAGTTTTGCTATTTGAAAGAACGCAGTTACTCTTTTTCTCCAAGAACATCATCAATTTTCCTTACCAGCTCCCTCAGGGCTTCCGGAAGTTCATCTGTGACCAGCTTCTCCTCATCCTCATTCAGCCTGATCACATACTGCAGAGAAGCCATCGCCAAAAAATCCTGTACATCCTTGTCAGAATAGCGCTGCTTGTATTGCAACACTTTCTCATTGATCATCCTGGCAGCTTTTCTGATCCTTTCCTCGTTATCCCTTTCCACCTTCAATGGATAATATCTGTCAGCTACATTGACCCTGATCGAAAGCTTATCATCCATTGTTATATCTTATCTGTTAAAAGAGCAACACATCTGTCTATTTCCCGCACCAGCTCATTAATCCTTCCCCTCGCCTCATCGGCTCCTCCTTCATTACCCCTAAGCGCTCCTGATATCTTGATCCTTTCGTATTTGTTTTCCAGTTCTGATATCTTATTGTCGCGTTCTTCCATATAACGTTTCAATACATCATTTTCGTTCTTAAGATCCCTGATTTTTGTTTTGAGATCTTTGTACCTTTCAAACAACTCTTCGAGCTTTTTATTCAGTAAATTAAGCTCCTCAAGACCCTGAACGGACATATTAACATCTTTAATGCAAAGGTAGCACAGATAATATTATTTTCAAAAATTTAACATAAATAGTTTGGAAGAACAACTCATAAGCATAGTTTTGCACAAGAAGCTAAAAAGACCATTTTACCGACATGACAGTACTCCTGACAATCCTTCTCAAACTGATGCTTGCGGGGCCACTGCCCGAAGAACCGGGCGATCGTTCAGTGTTCATTTCACCAGTCAAAATCCCTTTATCACTTTCTTCAAATTTCGGAGAAATCAGAACAGATCATTATCACTCAGGCTTGGATATCAGGACCCAGGGAGTGACAGGAAAAGAGATTGTTGCTGCTGCCCGGGGATATGTTTACCGGATAAGCGTCTCGCCCGGCGGATTCGGGAAAGCCCTTTACGTCCGTCATCCGAACGGATACTCCACAGTATATGGCCATCTTGACAAGTTTACCCAGGAAATCGAAGAATATGTAGTATCCAGACAGTATGAGGAAAAAAGCTTCATGGTATCACTCTGGCCTCCAAAGGAAAGATTCAGTTTTAAACAGGGTGACGTCATTGCATATTCCGGAAATTCAGGGAGTTCGTCGGGGCCCCATCTTCATTATGAAATAAGGAAAACCGAAGGGGAAATACCTGTCAATCCCCTCCTCTTTGAATTCGGTATTGATGACAACATCAGACCGGTAATCGAAAAACTGGTTATTTATCCGATTTCAGAAAACACACTTATCAACAACAGGAACAAAATGCTTAATCTGAATGTTTCCGGCGGAAACGGGAAATTCGGATTATCCTCAAAAAATGAGATTACAATCAGCGGACCTGCAGGATTCGGATTCAAATCGTACGACCTGCTTAACAATTCAGGCAGCAGGTTCTCGGTTCATTCTATCCGGCTGAAAGTTGACAACAGACAGGTCTTCAATTACGTCATGGATGAATTTTCATTCAATGAAACCAGTTATGTCAACAGCCATATCGATTATGAAACCTACAAGAAGGAAAACATATATATTGAAAGGGCATACAGGCTTCCGAACGACAGGCTAAGTGTTTACAGAAATCTGACAGACAGGGGAATAATAACATTCTCTGATAATGCCAGACACGCAATCGAAATCACAGTGTCAGACATACATGGTAACAAATCGGTTCTTACTTTTAATGTCACCTCTGTACACGGCTCCGGAAATCAGGAGAATTCTGCGAATCAGGTTAAACCCGATCGCGGGATAATGATGCCCTTCAACAGAAACAACAGGTTCGTCACAAAGGATGTGGCTGTCAGTTTTTCCACCGGTACCCTTTATGACACACTGTGGTTTGAATTCGGAAGAAGTCCCGGGCTGCCGGAAATGTACTCCGAGGTATTTGACATCCATAATATCTACACTCCCCTTCACAAAACGTACAGCCTTTCACTCAGGCCTAATAAAGTACCCGCGGGAAAAGAATCCAAACTGCTTATTCTGCAGCTTGACAACATAGGCAGGAAGACTCCTGTCAGCAGTTCATGGGACAATGGTTTTGTCACAGCAAATCCAAGGGCATTCGGGACATTCTTTATCGGCATCGATACCGTTCCGCCCCGGATCACTCCAAACGGCTTTTCTGCCGGTGCAAACCTTGCAGGCAGATCGGGCATGCGAATAAAGATCAGCGATGACCTTGCCGGCATAAAATCATATGAACCGTTTATGGACGGCAAATGGGCATTGTTCGAATATGATCAGAAAAATGATGTTTTGATTCATACCTTTGATCCCGACAGGATTCACAAAGGCACAAAGCACAGGCTGTCAGTCAAAGTGACTGATAACTGCAATAATCAGAGCACCTGGGATTGTGAATTTGTATGGTAACCTATGAGTAGATCCTTGCCGGATAGATCCCTTTCCTGATCATCTTCTTTATACTTTCAACCACAAATGGTTTGTCTTCCCTGTAGGTAACGCCAAACCACCGTTCGTTGCTCATAAGTATCTGAATGGTTATTTCACCGCTTTTCACATACCTGTCAACAGATGTCGGAATATCAAGCTCCGATTTCAGGTCCATTCCGTAATTGTGGATAAAACTGCGGAATTCCTCACCCAGAAAATCAAAGCACGATGGCTTGAATCCCCACAGATTCATGGATACAATTTCATTTCCGGTGAATACAATCGGTTTTCCATCCGTTCCCGGGGCTAAGGCCCCATCCTTTGTCTTTTCAATCTGACGCGTCTCGACTATATGACTGAGAAAGCCTTTTTCATCAACTTTGCAGACGCCCCGGTTAACGTGGCCGTGTTCCGAGAGGGTGTTACCCAGCTTATAGCCGACAATACAGAAGTTGTTTGGATCCTTGTCATTAACAAGGAAATCCCTTAGTATTTTGAAGGAATCGACACCATAATAGTCGTCAGCGTTAATTACACCAAACGGTTCCCTGATCTTGTCTTTGGTCACAAGAATGGCATGGCTGGTTCCCCACGGCTTAGCCCTGTCAGGCGCAACTTTCACTCCTTCAGGAAGATTGGTGATTTCCTGAAAAACATAGTCCACCTCAATCTTTCCCCGGAGCTTTTCAACGAACCTTTCCTTTACCTGTTCCTCTATATCCCTGCGGATGACGAAGACAATCCTGCCAAAACCCGCACGTATGGCGTCGTATATTGAATAATCGATAATTGTCTCACCTGAGGGGCCAACTTCATCAAGCTGTTTGTTACCTCCGTAACGTGAGCCCATTCCGGCCGCAAGAACTAAAAGTGTCGGTTTCATACCAATATATTTTTATGATTCACAATTATACAAAAATATTCTTACTTTTATTATCAGCATTAATTTTTGCAGATGAAGTTTAAGCTTGAGATTTGTGCCGACAGTGTAGCTTCTGCAATCGATGCACAAGCGGCCGGAGCAGACAGAATCGAATTGTGCGACAATCTGTTTGAAGGAGGAACTACTCCCGGATACGGAACTATTATTTCAGCAAGGAGCAACCTCGGAATCAAAGTTCACGCGCTGATCAGGCCAAGGGGAGGCGACTTCCTTTATTCCGACCTCGAATACGACATAATGAGAAGAGACATCGAGCTCTGCGCGGAAAACGGTATTGACGGGATAGTAACCGGAATTCTGCTGCCCGGAGGCAATATTGATGTTGAACGCACAGGCAGGCTCATTGAATTTGCTTACCCTATGTGTGTCACTTTCCACAGGGCATTCGACCTTTGCAAGGATCCGGTCATCGGACTGGAAGACGTGATCGCCACCGGCGCTTCACGGCTTCTGACATCCGGACTTCGTAACAAGGCCAGTGACGGGATCGAACTGATACGGCAGCTAATAATTCAGGCAGGCGAAAGGATAATAGTAATGCCTGGAGGAGGAATTGATGAGACAAATGCAGCCCAGATAATTACTGCTACTAAAGCAACTGAATTGCATCTGACGGGAAGGATGGAAATTGATAGTGAAATGATCTTCCGCCGCCATGGCATTTCTCTGGGAGGTCAGACCGGAATGCCAGAGTTTACAAGAAAAGTCGCTGACCCGGAAAGGATAAAAAAAATCATTGAATCAGTCAAAATGATCTGAATCACTTTGAAATTTTGTCCGGCTTGTTACCTTTGCATTTCTTGAAATCATCAATCGAAATAATTGTAAAACAAATAAATCATTATGAAGAAGCTATTTGCAACAATAACGGCAATATTTTTTGCCTGGATGATACAGGCACCTGAATCGGTTGCATGCACTAACTATATCGTAACAAGAGGGGCATCTGCCAACGGATCGGTAATGATAACATACTCAGCTGACTCCCACGTTCTTTACGGAGAACTTTACCACTGGCCTTCAAGGGATTATCCCGAAGGTGCCTGGCTGGATGTTTACGAATGGGATACAGGCAAATTCCTGGGAAAAATCAAGCAGGCAAGGCATACTTATTCTGTTGTGGGGAATATGAATGAACACCAGCTGTCGATAGGTGAAACCACCTATGGCGGAGTTGACGGTCTTGTTGATCCTGATGGTATCGTAGACTACGGCAGCCTTATTTACATCACTCTTCAGAGGGCTAAAAATGCAAGGGAAGCTATCAGGGTGATTTCCGAACTCGTGTCGGAATACGGCTATGCAAGTTCCGGTGAATCTTTCTCCATTGCCGATCCCAATGAGGCATGGATATTTGAAATAATAGGCAAAGGACAGGGCAACAAGGGAGCCGTTTGGGTTGCACGCCTGATCCCCGACGGATATGTCAGCGGTCATGCCAACCAGGCCAGGATCCAGACTTTTCCTCTTGCCACAGGCAAAAAGACAAGCAATGCAATCACATCAAAGGATCTCCGCAGGATATCTGATCCGGTTGTTGAATGCGTTTATGCCCGGGATGTAATTGAATTCGCAAGAACCAAAGGGCTCTACAAAGGGACCGACCAGGAATTCAGCTTCTCCGATACATATAATCCGATAACTTTCGATGGTGCCAGGATGTGCGATATGCGTGTATGGGCGTTTTTCAGGGCTTTGAACAGCGAAATGGATCAGTACAAAGGATACGTTTCGGGACATGATCTCAGCAAAAGAATGCCTCTCTGGATCAAACCAAACCGTAAAGTTTCCAACTATGATCTAATGAATTTCATGCGCGATCATCTCGAAGGTACCGAATTTGACATGAGAAAAGACATAGGCGCAGGGCCATTCGGATCGCCATACCGATGGAGACCGCTTACCTGGAAAGTATCCGACGATCCCGACGCCCCGACGTACTGCAACGAGAGAGCTACAGCCACCCAGCAGACAGGATTTGTCTTTGTTGCAGAATCACGCAACTGGCTTCCGGATCCAATCGGCGGCATCTTCTGGTTCGGCGTCGACGATGCAAGTACAACTGTTTTCAATCCGATTTACTGCGGTATCACCGAGATACCAGAATGTTTCAAGGTCGGGAATGGAAGCATGGTCACCTACTCTCCCACTTCTGCTTTCTGGCTGTTCAACCAGGTTGCAAACATGTGTTACCTTCGCTACGACATGATGAGCGAGGATGCACTTAAGATTCAGAGAGATCTGGAAACAAGATATATTAAGGAAACCGTTTCCGGAATTGATGAGGAAGCAAAAAAACTATATGAAAACGATGTCTGGAAAGCGCGCGATTACCTCACCAGGTATTCAGTTGAAACAGCCGGTAATACGTTCAGCGAATGGAAGAAACTCAGCGAATACCTGCTTGTAAAATACATCGATGGCAACATAAAGAAGGAAAAAGACGGCAAATTCTCCACTACAGAGGACGGATATCCTGATTTTCCAATGCAGCCGGGCTATGACGACAAGTGGAAAAAATCGGTCATCCAGGACACAGGCAACAAGCTGCTGGTTCCCGCAGGAGGCGCTCATTAATTGTTGGTTTGACCATTAAATGGCAAAATTTAAATTATGGTGTTTGTGAATATTAAGAAAATTTGTATTTTTGCACCCTGATTTTAGATCATGTTGTTTGAAACAAAATTGTTGTGAAATGAATTTAATGGATGTTGTTGAAAAGGAATTTGCAGTAAAAAATGAATATCCGAGGTTTATTGCCGGGGATACTGTTACTGTTCACTATAAGATAAAGGAAGGGAACAAGGAGAGAATTCAGCAATTCCGCGGCGTAGTGATCCAGCGGAGCGGTAGCGGCCACACTGAGACCTTTACTGTCAGAAAAATGTCGGGCAATATCGGTG
>JBAQCK010000133.1:0-3013 GCA_049294075.1 Bacteroidales bacterium
ATAATCAGGTATATATCTTAATATTACCGTTGGCTTCAGCCAACGGTAGGAAATACAACACACACTTTCCGGGGGCTTTAGCCCCCTTTAGGTTTTTCTGCGGGACTAAAGTCCCTTCGAGGCAGCAACTATCAGCTGTACCTGTTTGAAATAAACCGCTTTCTGCTACGTGTGGCTTCAGCCACATCGATCAAATATCCAGGAGATTTTTACAGAAAGCAGCTACCGGGGGAGGGTGGGTAATTAAAAAAAAGGAGGCTCTCAATGAGGCCTCCTTTTGGTTTCCTGTGGTGTGTGGAATTATGCTAGTTTTACGTTGACTGCATTTATACCCTTTTTACCTTCAGTCAGTTCGAATGTTACTTCGTCATTTTCCTTAACCTTGTCAATCAGGCCTGTTGCATGTACGAAATACTCATTGTCTGAATCGGCATCTTTAATGAAACCAAAACCTTTTGATACATTAAAAAATTTAACTGTTCCTTTGTTCATTGTATTGTGTTTTAAAAATTAAGATGCAAATATATGTATTTATTAAATATGCAGGAACAAATGTTTTTATTTTTTTTTATTGCATGCCGATATTAAACATGAATATTTTCTTCTGCCGGTATCAGGTCCCCCTGACAGGACCGGTTTCGTACCTGACGGCACGAAAGGCAATACCGACATCTTGTAATCTACCGATATTTTGTTCCTGACGGGACAAATACCGTACCTCACGGCACGAAAGGCAATACCGACATCATTATTCTACCGATATTTTGTCCCTGACGGGACAAATACCGTACCTGCCGGCAGGAAAGACAATCCCGATATCCTGTATTCTATTTACCCCCTTTCCGTGCTCAGTCCCCCCTGGGGGAATCCCGAAATTTTGGGAGGGAAGGGGGTAATGACACAATGGGAATGTTAAGGAGGTCTAAACCAACATTTGCATTTACCCCCTTATCTGCTTCCCCCAGAGGAGTAAAGCTAGCTTCCCCGTCCCCCCTGGGGGAATCCCGAAATTTCGGGAGGGAAGGGGGTAATAACACAAGGGGAAGGTTGGGAAGAGGGTAATATCACAAGGGGAAGGTTGAGGAGAGGGTTACGACCGATTGGGAAGGGGGTATAAACGAAAATTGGTATTTTTTTTTACATCCAGGCAATAAGTCATCTTTTTTAAATAGCTATTATTGCTACTCTCAACATCAGATTCAATGAAAAAGCACCTTCTCTTATTCACTTTATTAATATTCAGCGGAATAATCGGATATGCCCAGGACAGGCTTCTTACCGTTGCCGAACGTTCGGGTTTTAGTTCCACCGCCAATTATGAGGATGTAATGACTTTTATTGATCATCTTAAAGAACTATCCCCGCTGATACGGGTTGAAAAGATCGCGGAATCGGTCGAGGGCCGGGATGTACCTCTGCTGATTATTGGCAATCCGCTTCCTGGCAGTCCGGAGGAGCTGAAAAATGACAACCGGATTGTTATATATGTGCAGGCCAACATCCATGCCGGTGAGGTTGAAGGCAAGGAAGCCGTTCTTATGTTTGCAAGGGATCTTTTGGCCGGAAAGCACCCCGGACTGCTTGACAATATCGTGTTTCTGCTTTGCCCTAATTTCAATCCCGACGGCAATGAACCTATATCTCCTCTCAACAGGACCTACCAGAATGGTCCGGCTAACGGTGTCGGTGTGAGGTACAACGGGCAGATGCTTGACCTGAACCGGGATGCCATGAAAGCAGAGTCGCCCGAAGTACGGGGTGTGATTGCAAATGTTTTCAACAGGTGGGATCCCCTGGTTTTCATGGATTGCCATACTACCAATGGATCATACCATGTTGAGCCGGTGACTTTTACATGGATGGTCAATCCCAACGGCGACAATACGCTTATAAAATATATGCGCGACCATATGGCTCCTGCAATGTCTGAAAAGCTAAGCAACGAATTCAGTGTCGAGAACTGCTTTTACGGGGAGTTCAATGACATGGCCAATCCGGAAACGGGATGGTTTTACGATGCTGCAGAACCCCGCTATATGAGCAATTACTATGGACTGAGGAACAAGCTCGGGATACTTAACGAAAATTACGTTTACGCTGACTATGAATCGAGGGTCAGGGGATGCTACTGGCTGATCCGTTCACTGGCCGATTACTCGGCGGCAAATAAGAATGAGATAAGGGATCTGATCAGGGAAGCTGACGCCAGAACTGTTTCGCGCGGACTGAATCCGGCAGTAACCGATTCATTTGCTATTGAATATGATGTCAGACCGGCTCCCGAAAAGGTTACCATCAAAACCTATGAGGCAAAGCTTGTCGGGGAAATTGACGGATGGAAGAGGTATGAAAAGACCGACATACAGAAGACGGTCACTGTTCCGTATTATGTTGATTATTTTGGCGCCAGGCATGTTAAGTTTCCATTTGCCTATCTTATAAAGACCAGCGATCCGGATGTATTGAATCTCCTCGCTGTTCATGGGATTATCCTTGAAGAACTTGCCCGGGATACGGAGATTCAGGTTGAAAGATTTGAAATCAGTGAGCTGAAAGGATCGCAACGTCTCAACCAGGGTCATTACACTAATACAATCATGGGTAATTACGTAAAGGAACTTGTTGCTTTTAAGGCTGGTACCATTGTTGTCAGGACTTCACAGCCGCTGGCAAATCTTGTTGCCTACCTGCTTGAGCCTCAATCTAATGACGGTCTGATGACATGGAATTACTTCGACAAATACCTGGTTCCGCAGTGGGGAAGCGGGTATAATAACTATCCGGTTTACAAAGTAATTGAAAGAACCGATCTGAAGACCAGAAGCAGGAAGTAAGACTTGCAGGCGTCAGGTACTGAAAATGGTTTTGCAGATTAAAATCTTGACTGACTAAGGATTTGTTAAGAATTAAATAGTACATTTGTATAAAAATATACAAATGATAAGGGATATTGATTTGGAAAATAAATACAAGACAATTTTGCCATATATGAATGAACAGACAGCACGTTTGT
>JBAQCK010000134.1:0-4106 GCA_049294075.1 Bacteroidales bacterium
ATGGAGGACTATGGGGCTGGGGGGCATACCTCCACACAATGTTCGACACTTCGAGGGTATCAATAAAAAACTACGCCCTGGGAGGAAGAAGCAGCAGGACCTTTATAACCCAGGGACTGTGGGATAATGTTCTTGCTTTACTGAAGCCGGGCGACTATGTGTTCATACAGTTTGGTCACAACGACAGCAGTCCGGTCAACGACGACAGCAGGGCAAGAGGAACCCTCAGGGGAACCGGTGAGGAAACGGAGGAGATAGACAATATTCTCACCAAACAACACGAGACAGTCCATACCTATGGCTGGTATATAAGGGAATATATAGCCGATGCGAAGTCCCGGGGGGCCATTCCTGTTATTTGTTCGCCTGTGCCCCGGAATATATGGGAAAACGGGAAGGTTGCAAGGGCATCGGCCGATTACGGGCTTTGGGCCAGGGAAACCGCAAGGGCCACCGGAACCGGCTTCATCGATCTGAATGAGATAATTGCGGTGAAATATGAAGCCCTGGGGCAGGAGGAAGTCTCATCTAAGCTCTTTATGACCGACCATACCCATACTAATGAAGCAGGGGCAATTATTAATGCCGCTGCTGTCGCGGAAGGGATAAAACACCTGAAAAAGTGCGGACTTAAAAAATATCTCAGAAAGCAGTTATTATTCCCAGGTTAACCTTGCCGTAATCAGGTCCCCTGAACTGCTGTGTGAACTCACCCACAACCCTCATATTGCGCCTCAGAAGATACCCTGCATGCAGTGTGGCCGAAGCGTAATCGAGAGGATCATAATCCGATTCCACCCAGTTGACCAGACCTGTAAGGTACCATTTGCTCATGTCGCCTTTCGGTGAATAAATAAGCTCAGCGAAAGCGCCGGAGGTCTTAAGATCACTTAAAATTATACCGGGAGTGCCGCTAATAACTCTTGAATCAGTTCTTCTAACATACTGCGCATTAATAATCAGCTTCTCGTCAATGTCAATTGTGAGATCCGGACCGAACATCTGTATCTGGCTGACATCATTATAGTATGGATCAAAAACCACCTCTTTGCCAGTGTATCCGAAAAACCCGACCGAAATGTAATCTCCGATCGCCTGGTTTACCCTCAGCATGAAGTTTTTGTACTTATCCTTGTCAAACAGGTATCCTTCCCTCGCTTCTCCGATACCGGCACCGTTAACAATCTGCCCGACAAGAGTCGTTCCTGTCTCGAAATCCCTTTCTAAAATAACACCTCTGTCATATTTCAGATCGGCAGATGAAGTTCCGGGAGCAGAGCCGTAGATCCTGTAATTCTCCAGGGTATACCTCAATTCTGCCTTGAAGAGAGGATCGGATACCTGGAACTGTCCCAGATACAAGTTAATGCCTGATCCAAGAAAATCGTGATACATAACAAATGCATCTTCAATTCCTGCCACGGATCCCCTTTCATTGAAAAGAAAATAAAAGTAATATGAGAGATTATCTGAAATTTCACCTCCGGAAAGGATCTTCAGCACAAAAGGGGCTGCAAAGTCAGCAGTTCCTTCATTACCGGAATTATATGAGGCAAAACCATCCATTCTTATTGCCAGGGGGAGCTCTCTGAACAGAGAAAGCCTGTCATCTCCGGTTTGAACGAAATATCTGGGCGACTCATATTCCGTGAGCCTGAAGCCGTTGCGTGCAAATTCATCGCCAAATGACTTCAACCGGGGCATCGCGGGAGAATGGCAGACCTGACAGCTGATCTGGTATTTTCTTGCAAAGGCGGGAATGGCTTTGACAGTGGGCACCGGAATCAGACAACCAACAACCACTGAAAGCAAAACGACCTTTAAATATTCTGAGTTCTTCATATTCATAATGAAATAGGTTTATGATAGCGAATATTATAAAATATCATCACTACGGATAGATTTCCACAGTGGTAAAATGCTCGTTTACAAACCTGATCTCCGATTCTTCCTCCGGCACCTTGAGAAAATCAGCAACTGGCTTCACCAGAAGCTGGTAGTTAAGTGTGGCCTTCACTTTCATCTCCCCGGGAGCAGCGTCAAAAGGAATCTTGAATGTAAATCGCTCCACCTTGGTCTCTCTCGGGCCTATCCGGTAATCAACTCCCAGTTTGGCTGTATTCCATTGCATTATTGTCATCCTGCCTTCAGGGTCAAAGTATGGCATCCTGAATATCCTGTTGCCGGATGGTATCCCGTCGCGCTGCACACCCCTGAAATCCGGTTGTCCAAGCGGCACACTCATATCCTGGTAAGCCAGGTAATCGCCTGAAATCGTATATTCCTCTCCCTCGAATCCTTTCTTGTCGACATTCAGGTGATACACCTTCCCTTTGGCATCGGTCGCCTCAACATTAAGCCAGGCAATACGATCCTCAACTGATCCTGTGGGAAATTTATGCCCGGTTTTCTGGTTGAAAAGTGCAACTGTAAAAACAATGGATCCGCCTGGTTCGGCATCGCGGATATCCGGCTCAATCCGCACCTCAATTGTCCCTCTTACTTTTCCCGGATCGTGGGCACCATGGAAGAGATGGAGCCGTGAATCATCATAAGGTTTAGTCATCAGGGCATTCAGGTATGGTCCTCCAACCGGCATATGGCAATCCTGGCATTTTACACCTTCTTTTGAATAAGGGCCTTCTTTCCATTCAAGCTGAGTACTTTTTACCCATACTCCGAATGGATTTTTCTCGTTGTGACAATTACCGCAGAATTCGGTCGTGCGAAAGAAATCGCTGGTAATTATTTTATGAGCAGGTGATTCCACAGTCGGAGTGCGTCCGGCATATTTGGTCATTCCCGGTTTAATAAGGTAGCTGAAATTAAATGGCGGGTCGGTCTGGGCCGACTGAGTAAGATGGCACACCTCACATGAAACCGATTCATTGGCCATGGATTTTTCCAAAGGACGTGGCGGCGGAAATTGCTTCCCTCCCATGAAAGCCAGCGGGGTGTGACATCCGTTGCAGCCATCGACGGGATCCTTAAGGTCGGGCTTCGCGGCTGCATGAGGTACAGCAAGGTCGAAGTATTCTATCTCATCCCAGTGATGAGTATATGCCTGAGACATCATGGCCTGGGACCATTGTTCATAAATTCCGGGGTGGCATGACCGGCATTTTTCTGCTGATTCAAAGTCCTTGTAGACATATTTGCTTTTGAGATCTTCCTGTGGAACAAGACGGCTGAAAGCAGCCAATAGTGCAAAAACAAGGAAAAATGAACCAGCAAGGAGGGTTACGATCGGAAGGCGTTTCCTGGTTTTCATGGGTCGTATGGTTTTAGGATGAAAAGATAATCAAAATTTACTTTCGCCTGAAGATTAAACAGGAATTTAATTTAAAGGCGCCTCTAAATACCATTTTCCCGTCGCCGTTGTTTAAAACAAATTTACTGTTTGGGTTTCTAAAAACCTAATTTTACCCCCCCTGTTTTTTATTTACATAATTATCACATACATACAAAAGTTAACCTTTCACATCTGCATGGTTCTTATAACCGTAAAAAGTATTGTTGTTTTTCTTGTTGCTCTTATTGCTACTATTTTCTCAAAGGTTTTAAAGCTGTACCCCATGCTATTACCTGGTCTATCACCGTATTTAAGATTGCTTCATGATTTGGCGAAGGTTTAAATATGCTGAAATTTTCAAAGTCGGTGTATAGTGAAAGTGCAACTTGTGTACGAACATCAGCTACCTGAATTTCTCCCATAATAACACGTAATTGCTCAACTGCACGTACACCACCTGCTGAACCAAAGCTGACAAAACCTGCAGCTTTGTTATTCCATTCGACATAAAGATAATCAATTGCATTTTTGAGGGCTGCTGTTGGCGCATGATTATATTCGGGAGTTACAAAAATAAAGGCATCAAAAGATTTAATTTTTTCTGACCATGCTTTTGTATGCGGGTGCATATATTGGTTCATTGATGCAGGTACGGGTTCATCCAGCAGGGGCAGATCATAGTCTTTAATGTCAACAAGTTCGAATTCTGCATCTTTTCGTTTTTGAGCGATTTTGTTAACCCAAAGAGCAACAGCTTCAGCGTTTCTTCCGGGTCTGGTACTTCCAATGATGATGGCAATTTTAATCATAATTT
>JBAQCK010000135.1:0-14316 GCA_049294075.1 Bacteroidales bacterium
GTCATACGGAAGCCAAACTATAGTAGTGAATGCTTCAGATTCATACTTTGGTATGGGACCACTACTTTGGTATTGACCGGGATTATTGGCAGCCTGCACTTCCCGGAATGAAAATCCGGAATACCGCCATTCATTTCCGGAATATTCTGAATATCTTTATATCATGATCCGGATAATCTTCCTCCTCCTCTTCATTGTGACTGCGGCAATAACGACCGCCGGCATCATTCTCGCCTCTAGACTGAGACGCCGGTACAACACAGAAATTTTCACTCCTCTTCTGTATTTCCAGGTTTTCATTTACACATTCGGTTTTTACGGGATATGGGGTCTGGTTGCCATTAATGCATCCCTGCAGACAGCAGCCTCTCCGGCTTTGCTCGAAAGACTGCTGGATGTGGCCCTGCTGCTGGGCCTTCCCTTCCTGATAGGAGCCTGGTTCATGCTGCTCAGGTTCACAGGCGGACTGACCGGGAAAGCCATAAAAAGCAGATGGTTCATAGCTCTCTTCCTGCTTGTCAATATACTTGTTCTGGCAAGTCTTGTATGGCTTGTTACCGCCAGGGACAGTGCAGGAGCCGGCCCGGTGATGAGCTATTACTACATAATAATGAACCTTATCCATTATTTCGTGGCGGCCTATCTTATTCATTTCCCCTGGAAAGGACAGCAGGTGATTCACGATCAGGACAGGAAGATAATCGCTCCCATGCTCTTCATTATAATGATTGTCCAGTGCGTGCCGCTGCTTTTCATGGAATCACGGATATGGCTTCAGATTATATTCATATTCGTATTTTTTGCTGGCAACATCTTCCTTCCGGTTTATTTCAGTTATTTCACTCTTGCTCATTCATTTTCTACAACCAGGAGACCGGAAAACAAGGACTCATTCGAAGAATTCTGCCTGAAGTACGAGGTCTCACCCCGCGAATCGGATGTAATAAAAGAAATCTGCAACGGACTCAGCAACAAGGAAATATCCGACAAACTATTCATTAGCCTTCAGACCGTGAAGGACCATTCCCACCATATTTACATCAAGACCAATGTAAGGAGCAGGGTTCAGCTGATAAATCTGGTAAAGGAGGAGATGTGAGACGAGACGGAAGACCGGAGACCGAAGACCGAAGAAGGAATGAGTTGTGAGGAGTGAGTAGTGAGCAGGAAGTTGGCAGTTGGCAGCAGGCAGTTGCCAATTAGAGCCCTGCGCCCTGTGCCCTGAGCCCTGTGCCCTGTGCCCTGTGCCGTTTGCCGCACACCGCGTACCGCGTACCATTCTCACTCCCCGAACTTCTGATAAACAATCACTGCCCCTTCCTCAAACCGTATTTCAAACGAATCGCCGATGGCTTCGTTCAATGTTCCCCGCCACCAGTTGCCGAGCCGGAGTCCCGAAAGCTCATATTTCAATCCGGCAGTGGTAATTTCCGTGCCGGGATCAATGGAGAAAACAGAAATCTGCTGCCCCGGGAACGTATTAATGATGCCGGTTTTAAGTAAAGGGGTGAATGTACCCGTGTCGGTAACCATAACCACGGTGACTTTCCGCGCGTATTCCGCGAGCAGCGAAATGTTTCCGACAGTGTGGTCCTCGCGTTTCCCTGTAGCTCCCACTATAACGATATTTTCATACCTGTTATTAATACACCACCTGACGGCTTTGGTAAGGTCGTTGGTTTCCTGTTCCGGGTTTCTGAAGAGTCTGTCGGAATACTTATCGGCGATCAGGGGATCGATTGAGTCGAGGTCGCCCACGATGGCTTCCGGTTCCATTCCGGCTTCATACAGGCTCCGGGAGCTGCCGTCGCAGCAGATAATATGTTCCGCCTTTCTCAGGTGCATCAGAGGCACCGGATGCACCGGGAAGCTTCCGTCAGCAAGGATTACAGTTTGTGGTGTCATATTGAAAATAAAGCTGAAATTTAAATATTCTGTATGGTAATACAAGCGCCTCCTGAACGAATGCCCTCAGAATAGCTGCAAAACAGTCTGATTATCATATGATAAAAAAAAACATATAAGAAGTTGGTAAAATTCCATGTTTCGAGTATATTTGAAGAACCCTATAAACCTAACCCATGTTGCCTATGAGACAATCTTTTTATTTCCATTAAATTTCAAGGGAGTTTCGGACTCCATCATGTTTAGTTCACTAAGTAGATATTACTTAGGACAATTTGTTTTTTTTATTATTTATCTAATCTAACTAACTTCTCAAAAGTATGACGAAAAAAATCATGCGAATCGTTTCATTACGTACAAGTTCTATGCTTGTTATGAAACTTTTGACAGTGTTGGTATTGCTCGGTACTTTGCCTGCATTTACTGCAAGCGCTGATCCGGGTGATATGCAGCAGAAGAGGATCACCGGCCGTGTTACAGACAACACGGGGGCACCGCTGCCCGGTGTGAACATTCTGGAAAAAGGCACCATCAACGGTGCAATCACCGATGGCGAAGGACGTTATGCCCTTACCGTAGCCGGTCCGAGTTCGGTACTTACCTTCTCGTTCATCGGTTATACCAGTCAGGATGTGGCCGTCGGGTCGCTGAATACGGTGGATGTGGTCCTTGCCGAAATGTTGTCGGCTCTCGATGAGATTGTGGTAGTCGGTTATTCGACACAGGCAAGGAAATCCCTCACGGGATCCGTGTCGCAGGTTGGTGCCGCCGAGCTTTCAGAGAGTGCCGCCAGTAACCCGATCACCCGTCTTCAGGGTAAGATCGCAGGTGTGACCATCCTCAACCAGCACACTCCGGGTGAAGGCTCCACTATCAGGATCCGTGGTATGACGACAATCAACGATGCAAACCCGCTTTACGTTGTTGACGGTGTGCCGGGAGGTTCCTATTCACCAAACGACGTTGAAACCATCACCATTCTTAAGGATGCTGCTGCACAGTCAATTTACGGTGCAAGGGCAGCCAACGGTGTTGTTCTTATCACCACCAAGGGCGGTAAGAAAAATCAGAAAGTTCAGATGAACGTTAACGTAAGGCAGGGTTTCACCACACCGGGTAAATTCTACGACCTTCTTAACACACAGGAATGGGCAGATATGTTATGGCTCGAGGCTAAGAACGCAAACGTACAAGGCTACAGCCATCAACAGTTTGGAAGTGGTGCCACACCAGTTATCCCGGATTACATCTTCCCGACAGCTGCAATGGAAGGCGACCCCCGTACCAGCATGGATCTGTATGACAACAAAATCGCAGCCGAGGACGGCGACGATACCTACCTCATTACCAGAACCAGTCCCGGAACTGACTTCTACGGCGAATCAACAAGGGATGCAGCCTACAAGGAGTACACCCTCGATATCGCAGGCGGTACCCAGAATGCCACCTATGCCTTCATGCTGGGCTACACCGATGAGGAAGGTATCTTCAAACACACCAGCTTCGACAGGTACAGCTTCCGTGGAAACGTAACTGCAACACCCGCGAAATGGATCGATGTTGGCACTAATGTTGGCATTCAGTTCACCACCGACCGCGGAGCACAGGGCGACAACTCGGAATCTTCGCTGGTGTCATGGTCTTACAGGATCCCGACTGCAGTACCGGTTTACGACGAATCAGGTACTACTTTTGCCGGATCGAGGCCTTCAGCCATGGGTAACGCCCAGAACCCTGCCTTCCTTGCCTGGTCAAACCAGTGGGATAAGACCAGCCAGATGAACGTGAGCGGAAACGCCTTCGTTAAATTCAACATCCTGAAAGGACTCTCTGCGAAATCCCTTATCGGTATTAACCACTACGGGTGGAACACAGAGGATTTTGGTTTTGTGGAAGTGGCTCACGCGGAAAGAGGTACCTATGACAGTTTCAACAAATCAAACGGTACTGGTCTGAACTGGACCTGGACGAATACACTTGAGTACGGCCTCGTAACCGGCGATCACGACATTAAACTTATCGCAGGTACCGAAGCATACGACAACTCCTCCACAAGCATTTACGCCGGAAGGTCGCAATATACCTTTAAGGATATCAACTACATGACACTAAACACTGGTCTCCGCGGTATCAGCAACTCCGACGGGAACAGCGAATACAGCCTCTTCTCGCTATTCGGACGCGCAAACTACACCTATGCAGACAAGTACATGGTTGAGGCGGTAGTAAGACGCGACGGTTCGTCGCGTTTCGGAAATGAGAAATACGGTATCTTCCCTGCTTTCTCAGTAGGATGGAGGATGACAGAAGAAGCTTTCATGGCTTCAACAAAGCAGTGGCTCAACGAACTTAAGATCCGCGCAGGCTGGGGCGCCGTCGGGAACGATCGTATGGGTAACTACAACAGCTACACCCAGTATGCTTACAGTGAAGGTAACGCCAGCTACGGCATGACCGGAAGTAACAATACGTTCAGCAGTGTTGGATTTTACCAGTCAACATTCGGAAACACCGATGTAAAATGGGAATCAACCTCAACCACCAACCTGGGTATTGATGCAAACCTTTTCAACCACTGGACCCTTGTATTCGACGTATGGCAGCGCAAAACAAGCGACATGCTCTATCAGAAACAGCTGCCTCTTGTGCTTGGTACAGCATCCAGGCCTTCAATCAACATCGGTGAAATGAAGAACACTGGCGTTGACCTCGAACTGGGATATTCCAACACAGCGCTTAACGGTGATTTCTACTATAGCGCCGACCTCGTTTTTTCGCACTACAAGAATGAGCTGACGAAGCTTACTGACGTCTCTTCCGACTTCTACCAGGGATCAGGATATCGTGAAAAGTATTACACCCGGACTCAGACAGGCCACGCTTTCCCTGAATTTTATGGTTATATAGTTGAAGGTATCTTCCAGTCTGACGAGGAAGCAGCCGCGTGGGCCCCTGCATTTGGAACCTATAACAAGGCCGGTCACTTCAAGTACAAGGACGTAAGCGGACCTAACGGGACACCAGATAATATTATCAATTCCTACGACCGTACCTACATCGGATCACCTCATCCTGATTTCACAGCGGGTCTCAGCCTGAACCTTGGTTACAAAGGTTTAAGCATTATGACAACTCTGTATGCATCCGTTGGTAATGAAATCGTCAACTATGTAAGCCGTTTCATCGACTACACGCAGTTTGAGTCAGGAAAAAGCAAAAGAAGGCTTTACGAATCATGGGGAAGCCCTTACCTGGCAAGCAATGCCGACGCCACCATGCCTATCATCTACTCGAATGACACTCCCCACCAGGAGCCCTCGACTGAATTCCTCGAGGATGGTTCATTCCTGCGTATGAAGACTTTAAGGGTAGGGTATGACCTCAACAGGATCCTGAACAACAAGTTCAGCTCACTTCAGGTCTACTTCCAGGGTTCCAACCTGTTTACCATCACCAATTATCCGGGACTCGATCCGGAAATCTCCGGTGCAGGTATCAACATGGGTATCGACTCAGGCGCCTGGCCAACAAGAAGGCAGTTCCTCTTCGGAATATCTTTTGGCCTGTAACAGTAATTTTTATGAATAACAAACATAAATCAATATGAAAAGAATAACCAAATTATTATCAATCGCGATACTTTTCGGAAGCTTGCTGACGATATACTCCTGCAGTGAAGAGTTCCTTACAAAGGAACCTCCGGGAGTTGGATCGGCAGGTGTAATGCCTACACCGGCTGGTGTTGAAGCTCTTCTTGCCGGCACATATGAGAGGATGCAGAACGGTGGCTCGATGTTCGGAGGAGCCATGACCAGCGACTGGACATATGCGGGCGGCTGTTCTGATGATGCTTACAAGGGAACATCTTCCGGGGACCAGGCTAACTTCAACCTCCTCGAAAGGTATGAAGCCCTTCCAAACAATCCATATCTCAATGAAAGATGGACACTCTGCTATGACGGAGTTGCGCGCGCTAACGTTACTCTTCAGTTCCTGTGGTTGACACAGGCTGGTTCTGACAAGATGCCAGAGGCAAGGGCAAAAACGGCTGAGGGTGAAGCCAAATTCCTGAGAGCATGGTTCCACATGCAGGCCAACAAGATCTTCGAAAAGATTCCTTATATCAAGACTGCTGAAGAACTTGGTGATGTCCTTCCGGAGGATGTTCCCAATACCGACGCCGGTTGGGATGGTATCGAAGCTGATCTCCAGTTCGCGATCGATAACCTGTCGACTGAAAAACACCTAGGAGAGAAAGGCCGTGCAAACAAGTATACCGCGATGGCTTTCAAGGCTCAGGCTCACATGTATCAGAAAGAGTATCCTGCTGCCAAGCTTCTCCTCGATGAGATCATAAGCAGCGGAGCTTTCCAGCTTGCTCCCGAGTATTCATGGAACATGGATATGACTCACGAAAACAACGTCGAGTCGATCTTCGAACTTCAGTGTACAACTACCGCGACTGCTGCTGCATCAGTTCACGGTTCAGGCTGCAACTTTCACCAGAAGGGGCCTGCCAGCTGCGGTGGCTGGGGATTCTATCAGCCGTCACAGAACCTGTTCGAAGCCTTCCAGACAACAGCTGCAGGGCTTCCTGTTCTTGATCCTGCAGATCGCGATCCTCTTGCCAGTGACATGGGTAAAGGCAGTGGTGAAGATTTCACACCTACCAGTCATCCGCTCGACCCGCGTGTTGACCACGTTATAGCACGTCGCGGCGTTGATTTTCTTGGCTGGGGCATCCACCCCGGAAATGACTGGATCCGTGAACAGAACAACGGCGGGCCTTACATGTCCAAGCTTTTCATGCACACCAAGGCAGAACAATCACTGAACGCCAATGGCAGCGGCTTCTCCAACGGCAAAAACTTCAGAACCTTACGTTATGCCAGCATCCTCCTGTGGAGGGCCGAATGCGCCATTGTCGATGGTGACCTTGATATGGCCAGGGATCTTGTAAATCAGATCCGTAACCGCGCAAAAACCAGCACTCCCGTGATGGGTCTCTGCACCAGCACCAAGAACCTCGAGGCAAGTCCTGTCGTCGACTGGACCCAACCGGCAGCCAACTATGTTATTGAGCCTTATCCGGATGTTACCGGTCTGTATCCTTTCGATACTCCTGCTAATGCTTTGCTTGCAGTTCAGCATGAAACAAGGCTGGAGTTTGCAACGGCAAACCACCGCTTCTTCGACCTGAGGCGCTGGGGCATTCTCGCACCGACACTCAATGCATACATCCAGGATGATATAGGTTTCAGAACATTCCTTCAGGGCGCCGTTTTCGTAGCTGGGGAAGATGACTACTGGCCAATTTACCAGGGTGTTATCGACCTGCAGAACGGTATCATCGAACAGGATTCCGACTATTAGCAGATAACTTGTACGCGACAAGCGTAACATGATTTGTGTAGGGGCGATGCAGTGCATCGCCCTTACTTTTTCATATCGTTAAATAAAGTTAATTATAGAAATAGTCAGGAATATTTCATTAGGTTGCATGGTCTATATTTATTGTCAAATGTTGATTTGCGGGTCCTGATGAAATATAAGATATCTTTTATTTTGCTTTTCCTCACTGCTTCATTCCCCGTCAGGGCCCAATTGCAGATTAAACCTAACCCTGCTACGGGTTTCGAAAGACGCATCAGAAAATACATAGATACACTGAGCATCATCGACACCCACGAACACCTTGTGGGCCCCGAAATGCTCGCCGACGGATTTTTTCTTGATTTTTCACTGTTGCTTCTGCAGAACGGATACGACGATCTCATTTCAGCCGGGATGCCGGATACTCTTTACGACAAACTGTTCAACGAGGAAATGCAGCCATCCGAGAAATGGAAAATCGTTGAACCATGGTGGGAAAATTCATTCAACACTTCTTTCAACAGGATAATCCTTTATGGAATAAAACATCTTTACGGAATCGACGACCTTAATGCATCAACTGTCGGGCCTCTGTCAGAAAAAATACGCAAAGTATACGAGACAAACTGGTTCGACAGAATACTGCTCGATTCGTGCCGGATAAAGTATCTCATCAAGGATGGAAACCAAATGCCCGGAAGAGATGTATACGTGAAATATGTAAAACGCTTCGACGACTGGCTTCTGCTCAGGTCCAAGTTTGGTATAGACTCGCTGGCTATCAAGCAGCTCGATCCTATATATACACTGGATGATCTTGAAAAATCGCTCACCCTTGCCTTTGAAAAGGAACTGAAAAAAGGAATGATTGCCGTAAAAGTATTCACTTCCTACTACAGGACCCTCAGCTTTGAAAAAACCGACAAGGAGGCTGCCAAAAAGGTGTTCCGAAGCCTTGTAAACGGAGATATGGATTTCAGGATGGAGATGAAAGATGCCAAACCTCTTCAGGATTATCTTTTTCACCATCTGATGAGCCTCGCGCTTAAATACAACATGCCGGTCGCTATCCATACCGGGCTTCAGGCAGGAAAAGGAAAGATAATTGACAACTCGAATCCCGGACATCTTACAAACCTATTTGCCCTTTATCCGGGAATCGATTTTGTCCTCTACCACGGCAGCTTCCCCTATGGCGGAGAGCTGTCGGCCCTGGCAAAAAACTACCGGAATGTTTATATCGACATGAATTGGGCATGGGCGGTATCTCCCACCTACAGCCGCCACCACCTGAATATATGGCTTGAAATGGTTCCTGTAAACAGGCTGATTGCTTTCGGAGGCGATGCCATGGCAGTGGAAAATGTCTACAGCGAACTGATCCTTGCCAGGAACCTTATATCGGATGTGCTTTCCGAAAAGGTAAGCGAAGGTTATTACAGTGAGGATGAAGCAAAGAAAATTGCAAGAATGATCTTCCACGACAACGCGGCCAGGTTATATAAGCTGAAATAGAGCTATCTGACCCTTGCCGGTTTCTGAAAACTCCTTTTCATCTCATAGGGAAGTATCCTGACCCGTTTGCCGCTTTCATTTGTGAAATAAAGGGAAGACCTCGAGAACTCATCGGCATTTCCGTCGGCCCACAAAGCGTAGAATTCCTTCGAGGGATTCATTGGTTTCCTGACAAAGGAATGGTTGAATCTGCTTTGTGAAGTAATTTGAACCGTCTTTTCCCAGCTTTCCCCCTGGTTGGTGCTTACCCACATGGCTACTTCCCCTCCGGTCCCATATTTGGAAGGACCCGGCTCGGTGGGACCTATTATCCTCCATTCAGCCGGTGTAACGTAAAGCGCTCCCCTGTCGAAATTGTTTGTCGATTCACACACCTTGCTGAAGTTCCATATATTGTCCTTCCTGCTTATCACCATCCATTCCCTTGGTCCTCCCTTTGGCCCTGGTTCTTCATCCCTTGAAAGAATAACAAGAAGGACCGGATTACCCTCAGCGTCAAAATCAATATCGGACAGATGGACCAGGAGACCTTCCTCCTCAAAATTCCTGATTATGGCATTATTGTCAGGATCGTCCAGTGGAGTTTCCATCACCTGCTCGTCAATTGCCTTCCAGGTTTTACCCTGGTCGTCGGTATGGAGGAGGTAGAGATTTGTCTGGCGGTCGATATTACCACCGGGAAAGTAATTAAAGGCCGTGTAAATCTTTCCGTTGCAAATTCCGGAAACCTGAAGGTGGCCTCCCATGGATGCCAGTGTCCGGGAATCGGTCCAGTCCTGTCCGTTGATGCCTGATGAAAAACAGATTTCAAGCCCTTTGGACACTTTCGAAAAGAGCAGAAGAAAACCTGAACCAGGATTCCACCAGGGCTGGGGGGACAACATTTCCATCTCCTTTATCTTGTCAAACCTCTCGATTGAATAAGGCATGGAGCTTCTGAAGATAAGGCCGGGACGCGTCCGGCTGTTACCGCTTACAAACACCCACAGGAATCCCATACCGTCGATCGACAGGGACGCGTTGTCGTAGGGTTCCCTTACTCCCTCCTTATCGTGCACTATTACAGGTTTAGGAACAACATTACTGATATGGTCATAATATGAGATCATTATGAGAAGATGGCGTTCCTGCTCGCTTTTTGTACCTCCGTAGACAAAAAATGTTTTCGCGGCCTCCTTTGAATAAATTGCAATCGGGCGGTAACGTGAACCGAAGGTGGCCACTCCCCCCGACAGTTTGTAACCATATTCCGTAGGATTGCCGGTACTGAACCATATGCCCTTGTACCCGTCAGCCACCGGGTTCTGGGAATTTACAGAACCGGGATCTGCCGCCAGAAAAAGAATCAGGGCAAGTAGTTTAAATCTGCCGGGCATGGTTCAGGTAACAGGTATTACCGTAAATATAGGATTTTTATTTTTACCTTCCTACCGCCTGGAAAATTTTACCGGGGCCGGAACGGGATGGATTTTATCTGAAGTGAAAATAATACCAGAAGGTATTGCCGAACTGCTCCTTCATTTTCCCCTCCAGGGTGGCCGGATTCTGCCGCTCGGTCATGAAAGCTGAAAAGTACTGATCAAACCTCAGCCTCGTCTCACTGCTTAATTCAAGCCCGCCCATGTCAGGCATTCTGCCCTGGCTGTTATAATATATCAGTATCGCCTCCTCAATGTGTCGCGGTATGGTTGTATACCCCATATCCTTCATCAGCGAAATATTGCTGACCAGCATCTCAACATCCTTGTTGAGAAGAAGCCAGGCCATAAGGTACTCGAATGCCTCCCTGTTGCCGGGGTTCTGGTTTACCAGCCTGGGCAGGTTGCCTTCGGGTGATTCAAGAAAGACGAAGAAATCCTTTCCGGGAAGGATGCTCATCTTCCTGCCCAGGACGGGATCCGATTTGACCGCCACTGGATCGCCCGCAAGCTTTTCATGGGAAATTGCCCATTTCCTGTAAAAAAGTGATTTCTTAAGGATGCCGGCATACTTCCGCGTCAGAATATAATCGCCGTTTATCAGGCTCGATTTTACAAGCAGCTTCATATTCTGCGGCCGCCGGCCGTAAACAACCATTTCCTCATATGCCCATCGCTGAGCTTCATTAATAAGCCCGATTGCATAAAAGGAATAGGCTCCCCAGTTTATATGCTCGCTGCTCCATGGAAGGAACAATGAATTGGTACTGAAGTCCTGCCGGCCAAAAAACAACCTGTCGCAAAGCTGTCCGGTCGACGACAGCGCGATATTATAGAAATACTGACCTATAAGATTTCCCGTGGGTTTCTTTTCGTGGTATTCGACTGCTTCGTCATATTTTTCAGCGAATATCATCTTCTCGAGCCTTATAACCCTGGCTGTCTGAGTGTTATAGGAGGAAGCAAGCACAATGACAGCAGCAATGAGGACAAGAGAAGGAATTACAATTCCGGCAGCAATGCGTCGCGCGGGCCTGACGATCCTGACAGATCCGGCCACGCGGGCCAGGGCAGGATACAGCACAAGGTAAGCTATCAGCGAATAGAACATAACCTTATGCAGCTGGTCGTTTATAAACGGAAGCGGATAAAGGAAAAGCTGCTTGATGCTTTGCAGGAGTAAAAGGCTGTCGAACAACAGTATGGAGACTCCGGTCAGACCGGCAAGCATCAGGGGAAGCAGAAATCTGTGACGGCCCTTAAGATAAACCAGGCAGTAAACAATGAACATCCCGATGAAGATCAGCGCAAAAGCTCCTGTGATATAAAACAACAGCGGGAAAAAAGCCAGGGCAATGTACTTGTTCCTGATTTTCTCCTGGCTGATTATAATAAGGAAAAATGCAATTACAAGTACAAATCCCGCGTTATATAGCATCAGATGATAATAATGCGTCTGCATGATTAGCAAAAGGCAGGAGGGGATTACAGCCAGCAGGCCCGACAGTCCTGAACCGGGGATCAGGCGTCTGTTTACATGATACAATATCGCGGCCGGAAGTGAAAGTATCACGGCAAGTATCAATGAGCCGGCAAACCTGCTTACATAAAACTGGGTAAGGAATTTTGCTGCCAGGTCGGCAGGAGAACCCGGTTTTTCAAAGAATTCAAGGATATAGTCACCGGTATACAGGAACAACGACTGTTGCTCCTGGAAAAAAAGAACATAGTTACCGGGAACAAGAAAATAAACAAAGGCAATAACGAAGAACCCGGCAAAGATATGCCAGCTGTAGTCAGCTGCCTTCACGGGTGATTGCTTTTTTATGCCGGGTTTTTTGATATTTGGCTTTTTGTTTTGGGCCATTTGCTATAGTATACGGTCAAATTGTGCATTCATAATAATTCTGTTCTCCAGGCCGACCGCCCCCCTACCGTCTACCCCCCACCCCCCCTGAAGGGGGGCTCTGGAAGGAGTTTGTCCGGGGTGCAACTTACAGCGAAAAGATTGTTGTTACTTCAAGTTCAGACTCCTGAACCTTTTATACCACCGTCATTGCGAGTCCCGCATCGGCGGGACGAAGCAATCTTTTGCCCTTAACACCGTCATGCCTTCTACTCATGTATCGACCTCTCTCCCGGATTCCTCTTCGCCCCTGCCTTTTCCAGATCCTCCCTTGAAAGTGATTTCCCTGGGTTGCCCGGTTTGGCACCCACCAGTTCATTTGCGGTTGCCTTTGCAAAATCGCGCGGTCCGAGGTTTATCCTTCCGCTAACAAATTCGGGTATGTTGTACGATTCCATGAGTTTGTTGTAATATGACGGATCTTTCTGCGGGAGTATGAAGGGTTTTCCTGTATTGTCCCACGATCCGAAGTAAGCCAGGAAGGGCCGCGTAGTTCTCCCGTCGGTTCTCTTGCTACTGAATACCAGCCACTTCCCGTTTGACGACCAGGTATGGTAGCTGTCGGTCTCGCTGCTGTTCAGATCCATTTTTTTGCTTTCACCGGTGTTCAGGTCTATTATGTGCAGGTCGGCCTCTTTGTGCCATATCGGGAAAGTTCCGAAATCATGCAAAGTAATCACCATGTACCTGCCGTCGGGGGAAATCCGGGGAAAAGATGCGCTTTTACCATTCGCCGACGCGTTGAATACCAAATCTGTTTTCCCAAAACCAGCCGTTTCCGGATCAAAAGGCATCCTTACGATATCGTATCTGATTTCCTCAATATCTTCTAGTTCCATAGTCGACCCGGCGCTGGTCCGGGGGGCTCTGCAGAAATAAAGGTAACGGCCATCGGGCGACCACGACGGGAAAGTTTTGAGATAGCTGGTGGTATCGCCGTCGTCGGCGTGGTAAGTCAGATTCTTTTCAACGTCGTAGACCACTATATCAGATACAAGGTCAAAGACCTCGATCAGCTTTTCAGGCCGGGCATAAAAGCCCTGTCGCACCTGGTTCGATGAATACGCGATATACTTTCCGCCCGGATGCCACGAGGGATAGGTTGCACCTCCAGGCATTGATTCAACCTTTGGGTCCACTCGTTTGAACCGGCCCTTATCGGCAATATAGGTCCCGTTGTTTGAACCCCTTATGTGAACCATGAATTTTTCGGGATTGTATTGATTGAACGAATGACAGTTAATGCAGTTCATGTCGAGTATTTTGTTGTCGATCAGGGTCTCCTCGCTGAAGCTTTCGATCGACCTCTGCATTATTCTGATATTTGACCAGTTATAGTATCCGGGATAGATAAGCCTGTAGGCAAGGTAAGGATCGACAGGTTCTTCCGGGACGTTCATGTGGAAAGGTTCGAATTTCTCAAGAGTCTTTGAGCCTTTCACAGAGGCAAAGACCTCAATAGTGATCCGGCTGCCTATGGAACCTCCGTTAAGCCTTTTCCATGACCGTTCGGGGAATTGAATCACCCCATCTGACGATTTTATATCAATGCTGAAACTGCCTGTACCGTCGGTGGCTTTAACCCTGAAATAGTTGCCAGGTTCACCGATCCTGAAGTTCATCGGTGCGATATTCGGAGGAATTGTAACGTCGGTGTAATCGGGTTCGATTACAGGCTTTCTTCCCGTACTTACAAGCTCCAGACGCGACTCACTTCCGCATCCCGAAAATAACAGGAGACCCGACAAAAACAGCAACACCGAAGATAAATTCCTTCCTCTTCTCATTCTGGTCAGATGAAATTGAAATGAGAGCTAAAGGTAAAATTTAATTTTAAAATCATTGGTGGTTTTTGACAACCCTTAATTTCTATAGTGCCATTTCACCAAATACCTCAGCAAATCGTTATTGTTTCAGGTAAAAAAGTTATCGAATAACATATGGATTTTTATTGAGAGTCTATAAAAATCAGGTGGTATCCTACGGGGCTTCAGCCCACTTTTGATTATCAGATTGGGACTAAAGTCCCGGAAGAGGGGGGCTCTTCTTACCGTCAGCTGAAGCTGACGGTAAAGGAAAAGATCCAGCACATACTATTTTGCTACCGTTGGCTGAAGCTGACGGCAATGAAGAAAATCCAGCATAGACTTCTTTATTACCGTTGGCTTCAGCTGATGGCAAGAAAGAAAATCCAGCATA
>JBAQCK010000136.1:0-1873 GCA_049294075.1 Bacteroidales bacterium
GTATGGGACACGGGGTGAAGGCAAATGTACTTGCCACCCTTACTGCCACAATGGCCCTCAATTTCACAAGGGAACACAAGGAAGTGGACCGCATAGCGGAGATAATAATGAATACCCTACCCGTATGCAGTGAGAGGATGATAAGCTATTCGACATTCACAATCGTTGACATTGAAAGCAGCGGGAGCGTGAATATCCTCGAATACGACAATCCGTCGACAATAATATTAAGGGGATCCGGGATCTTCGATCCCTCATGGAAGAAGGTTGTGCTCAACAAGGGGAAAAATGCAGGTAAGGTACTGAAGACCTGTACGTTCATGCCTTCAAAGGAAGACAGGATAATCTTTTTCTCCGATGGAGTCGCGCAGAGCGGAATGGGAAGCGAAGCCTTGCCCTTCGGATGGGGAAGGGATGATATTGCCTCCTATGCTTCAACACTGGTGAAAGGCGATATTTCGATGTCAGCCTTAAACCTGTCGGGTAAGATTGTCACCATGGCCCATAAAAATGACGCCTATAAGGCCAAGGATGACATTTCATGCGCCACAATTTACTTCCGTGAGCCAAGAAAACTGCTGCTCTGTACCGGTCCTCCATACGAAAAGGAAAAGGACAGGGAACTCGCCTTCAAGGTGAAGGAATACAAAGGCAAGGTGATAATCTGCGGAGGCACAACTGCCGATGTTGTGGCCAGGGAGCTTAACAAGGCAATCATTGATGAACTGATCTTTGAGGACCCGGAGCTGCCGCCTGAGAGCTTTATAGAAGGCATCGACCTGGTTACCGAAGGCATCCTCACTCTTCAGAAAGTAAATGAGATACTGAAATCGTACAATAACAGCGTCAGGCTGGGTAAAGGTCCGGCCGACAAGATAGTGAGGCTTCTGATGGAGAGCGATGAGATCCATTTCGTTATCGGGACGAGGATCAATGTGGCTCACCAGGATCCCACGCTCCCCGTTGATCTGGAGATCAGGAGGACTGTTGTGAAAAGGATTGCAAGGCTCCTCGAGGAGAAATGGATAAAGAAGATCAGTTTCGAATATATATGATCCCGGCCCGGGAATCAGTCAGGTGTTTTTAGACAGTCTTACGGCCTTGCGCTCCGCCTCAGACGGGGCCGGAATCCCGATAGCATTTTCAGCGTCATGGTTTCGATTCTTTTTCCCGGCCATTTCAAGGAGTTTGTTCACTGTTCTCCGGTTCCGGGCTGTGCCTGTCACCTTCATTTTAGCTTCGAAGAAATTGGTGTACGGCGTAACTGTTTAGCCGTATTTATTCTGTAATAAAATTGTGCCCCTCAAAGGTAGCGCGTAATTAACTGATCCTTTTTAAACTTGTGTCCACAGGTGCAGATATCAGGTACACAAGGCACTATTTTATCGGGAGATTCAACTTGTTGTAAGGTATTGCCTTTATGCCCTTGATGCCCACCCTGACTGCTGCCTTTAACTTTTGGCAATCCGGGTTTTATAGTTTGCTTTTTATACCCATCACCCGATGGCGGCTTGTTGCTGTTATGACTATTGCTTTCTAAACGTGCCCTTAAATCTTCATTCCCGGCTTTCATCCCGGCAATTGCAGCTTTCAGCAGAGTGTTTTCGTGATGCAGTCTTTTATTCTCCCTTTCGACCTTTTCTAATCGCAAAGTCAGATCTTTGATATCCTTGATTGAAGCTCGTATGGTTAAATCTTTGACCAAAACTTTTTTTATCAAAAATACAAAGGGACTATCCTATAAACCAAATTTTTACATCAAAGGTTATACAATGCCAATGGCTCAAATTGTTCATATCCGCTCGTTTCAAAGTTTTATCTCTCCAGGAAGTCAGTATTTGAAAATAAGTTTTGTGGTCTGTTTAAATATTAA
>JBAQCK010000137.1:0-39802 GCA_049294075.1 Bacteroidales bacterium
GTATACGGCGGGTACCGTACAGGAATATCGACCAGGTTCGATTTAACCATTACCGATTTCATGTTGGAAAAGGTTTCGAACGATTTTCGGCCGTGGTATCTGCCCATGCCGCTGGGACCGATCCCGCCGAAGGGGAGATGCGGGGAAGCAATCTGCATTATGGTGTCGTTTACCGCTACGGAACCGCTTTGCGTTTTTGAAAGGAATTCCTTTGTCAGTTTCCTGCTGGTCGTGAATAAATAGGCGGCCAGTGATTTTGGATTCCGGCCGATGACGGACCAGACCTCACCGAGATCAGAATAGGTGATTACCGGCAATACAGGTCCGAATATCTCTTCCTGCATCACCGGATCATCGGGCGACACATCAGTGATGATAGTAGGTTCCACATAGCAATTTTCCGGATCCGTTTTTCCGCCGGAAATTATTGTTGCATCTTTTATGAACATTTCCATCTTCTCAACCTTCGATGCATTAATCATCCGGCAGTAATCGCTGCTTGCATACGGATTACCTCCATAGAATTTCCTTATTTCACCTGTAAGCAGTTCAAGGAATTTGTCCTTTATCTTTTCGTCAATAATAAGATAGTCGGGAGCTATGCAGGTCTGACCGGCATTGATGAATTTGCCCATGGCGATCCTTCGCGCCGCATAACCGAGCTTTGCATCGGCAGCCACTACGCACGGATTTTTCCCGCCAAGCTCCAGTGTAAGAGGTGTGAGATTCTTTGCAGCTTTCATCATTACCCGTTTCCCGACTTCGGCGCTGCCGGTGAAAAATATATAATCGAAGGTGTAATCAAGAAGATAATCGGTAAGTGAATGCTCTCCGTTAACCATCGCGATAAGCTCCCCGGGGAATTCGCCCAGGATTTTTGCTATCACCTTCCCGGTTTCGGGCACTTTCTGCGAAACCTTGAGCACCACGCAGTTGCCGGCTGCAAGCGCAGCTATTGCCGGAACCAGTGCAAGATGAAAAGGGTAATTCCATGGAGCAAGGATAAGTACCTGTCCATAAGGCTGGGGTATCACATAACTACCAGCCGGGAAATTTGCCAGTGAGTTCCGGACTCTCTTTTTCCGCGACCATCTCCTGACGTTCCGTATTACCAGGTTAAGCTCGGCAATCACAAACCTCGATTCCGTCCCGAGCACCTCGAAACAGGGCTTGTGAAAATCGCGGCCGAGAGCATCGATCAGTTCTTCTTCATGACTGAGGATCAGTGATCTCAGCTTTTTAAGAATACCGATCCTGTAATCTATATCAAGTGTTTTCCCGGATGCAAGGAAATTCCTTTGCTTTTCGAGAATTAATCCGATTTCTTCTTTCTTCATATTTTTAGAATCACGGGTAGAAATGCAGCAGGTATACTACCGTAAGGTGGAGATGGGGGGAGTCGAACCCCCGACCTTTTGACTGCGAGTCAAACGCTCTGACCAACTGAGCTAAATCCCCTTGATCATCACCCAAAAATAAATAAAAATAGTGAATATTGATGCAAAAATGCAATTGTTTCAGTTAGCGGAGGATACTTCATCGGATCAGCGTAACCGGTTATGGGTAAATCATCAATAAAGTCAGTGGAGCAGGGGATTACAGTAAAAATTATTATCTTTAGAAAAAAATATAACTATGGGAAAACAAGGTATTAAAGTATCATCGGTTGATACGGAAAAGCTGCTGAAAATGTTAAATGCTGCTCTTTCAGAAGAATGGCTTGCTTATTACCAATACTGGATCGGCGCCCGCCTGATGGAGGGTCCGATGAGAAGTGAGGTTGAACCCGAACTTCTGCTGCATGCCACTCAAGAGCTTGGACATGCCGTACTGGTGGTGGACAGGATAATTCAGCTCGGCGGAACGCCCGTTATTAACCCCACTCAGTGGACCAAGCTTGCCCGATGCACTTACGAAGAACCCGCTGATCCGTATATCGAAGTGATTCTCGAACAAAACCTGAATGGAGAAAGATGCGCTATTAAGCGTTATCAGGAAATTGCCGATTTCACGGCAGGCAAAGACCATTCAACATATCAGATGGCCGTTCAGATTCTTAACGATGAAGTGGAACATGAGGAAGACATAGAATCGTGGATCAGAGATCTCAACAGGATGAAGGATGAACTCAGGAAACTGAGACTTTAATCCCATTTTGTTTTCTTGGCTGCCCCCGTGCAGTGGTGTGGTTTTTGCATTTGTCATCTTCCTTATCTCCTGTGAACCTACGTTAAGATACCACACTGGTACCTTCCCGTATACCCCGGTCAACATGGGAGCCATAAACACTGAATTTGACGACTATAATTCGGATATCCACGTGCTGGGCGGAACTTTTCCGCTCCGTTTCTCGTCGAACCGCAACAGCGATGGAGGCAATTATGACATTGTCTATAAACTGACTGATGTGTGGATGAGAAAAAGGACCGGGGACCTTACTGTGGAAGAGAATACCAGCAGAAATCTCGATGTTTTTCAAAGAAATCTCAATCTTCTTAATTCTCTGCCCGGGAAAATTTTATTACAATTTGCACTGCGGATAGAAAGGAGTGGTTTGGTACAATGAATGAGGGGGGAATGCTATTATCAGATACTGGCAATATTGCCTGTAAACTGTGGTGTGAGATACCACAACATTTTCCATATATCACACTGGACGCATTTTTAATCATGCCCAATCATATACATGGGATCATATTCATTAATAAAAATTCCCGTAAACATGTTGTAGGGTCGTTGCATACAACGACCCTACTTCTCGATCTGACGGAACAAAAATAGCCGCAATTTCATGCGGCTGTTTGTTGTCCCGTCAGGTCTCGAACCTGAACTCTTCTGATCCAGAATCAGACGTGTTGCCAATTACACCACGGGACATAGTTACAGGGCGCAAAAATAATAAAATGGTTTGAAATCTAATAATATTTATGATTTTTTACTATAACAGCCATGGCACCTGTCCCGGCAGCATGTCCGGAGTGATTTCCGGATCAAATTTCCTGCCGGCCGTATGGTCATTTTTTACTATCTTGCAAATCATGAACGGAAAAGGGAACAAACGACTCATTATCGTATCGAACCGCCTGCCTGTCAAAGCAGAGATCCATGATGAGATAATTCATTTCGAAAAGAGCGCCGGCGGACTGGCAACCGGACTTAACTCATTGCCTACTTCCTATGAGAAACACTGGATAGGCTGGCCGGGAATATTTACCGATAATAACGAGACCGAAAAGGAACTCGATCTTTCACTCGGCTCCTATAATTTTCATCCGGTGTTCCTTAGTGAGGATGATATGGCGAATTACTACGAAGGCTACAGTAATTCCACCCTGTGGCCCCTGTTCCATTATTTCTATATCTATACTGTTCACAATGATCAATACTGGCAGGCGTATAAAAAGGTAAATGCACTTTTCCTTAAAAAGGTGCTTGAGGTGGCCACTAACAAGGATATTCTCTGGATCCAGGATTACCACCTGATGCTTCTGCCAATGATGGTCAGGGAACACCTGCCGTCAATAAGGATTGGCTTCTTTCTTCATATTCCCTTTCCCTCATACGAGCTTTTCCGGACCCTCGAAAACAGGGAGGAAATCCTTAACGGCCTGCTGGGATCCGATCTCATTGGATTCCATACCTTCAATTACATGAGGCATTTCATAAGCGCCCTGTCGAGGATAATTGGGATAGAATCGGATGACAATATTTTTCACTATGGCAACCGCACCCTGTCGGTTGATACTTTCCCGATGGGCATTAATTATGATAGTTTTTATGAAGCCTGCCAGCAGCCTGAGGTTAAAGAAATCGCAGCCTCCTTCAGGGAGAGATACAGCGACAGGAAAATAATCCTTTCGGTCGACAGGCTCGATTACAGCAAGGGAATTCCGGGACGTCTTGAAGCTTTCCGCCTGTTGCTTGAGAATAATCCCGAATGGATAGGCAAGGTGTCTCTGCTGATGATTCTTGTCCCGTCTCGTGATAATGTCGACAGGTATAACGACCTTAAGAATTCAATTGATGAGCTCACCGGTAATATTAACGGAAGGTTTTCACAGTCGGGCTGGATACCCATTCACTATTTCTACAAGGGATTTTCGTTTAACGAACTCACAGCCTTTTATCACGAGAGCGATGTTGCCCTGGTGACTCCCTTGAGGGATGGCATGAATCTAGTCGCCAAGGAATATGTGGCTGCCAAGGCAAAAAAGCCGGGAGTGTTGATCCTCAGCGAGATGGCAGGTGCGGCCATCGAACTTACAGATGCAATCATGGTCAATCCCAACAATATGGGTGAGATTGCCGCTGCTCTCAACACGGCTTTGCTTATGCCTGAAAAAGAGCAGAAGGCAAGGCTGGCAAGGATGCAGAAGAAACTCAAAAAACATGATGTTGTCCGATGGGCCGGTGAATTTATTGACAAGCTTGAGACGATACATCTCCGCCAGAGAGATTTAAATAGAAAATACCTGAGTCAGTACCAGGCCGACGAAATTACCCGGGCATTCATGAAAGCCGGCAGAAAACTCATAATACTCGATTATGATGGGACCCTTGTTCCTTTTGTTAATGATCCGGCTAAGGCCCTTCCGGGAGCAGCGCTGAAGGAGCTTCTTGAGAATCTGTCCGGCACTGAAGGTGTTGAACTTGCAATTGTCAGCGGTCGCGACAGTGATTTCCTGGAATCTGTACTGGGATTCCTTGATATTTCGATTTTTGCAGAGCATGGGGCCTTGCGAAGGGTTAAAGGGAAATGGCAGAGCCTTTACAGAAAAGATCTCTCATGGCAGCCTGAGATTATCAGGATAATGAAGGAGATTACCGACAATACCCCCGGCTCACATATTGAAAAGAAAAAGACCTCGCTGGTATGGCATTACCGTAGTACCGACAGGTGGCTTGCCGACCTCAGGGTGGCACAACTGATCAACAAACTCATTTACCCCTGTACACGACGGCAGCTTCACTTAATGAGGGGCGACAAGATTGTGGAAGTAAAGCCTTCAGAGTACACAAAGGGTTCAGCGATACGAAATTTTTTCAACTCCGGCGATTATGATTTTATCCTTGTTGCAGGCGACGACACAACCGACGAAGACATGTTCGACGCGCTGCCTGAAGTTGCAGTGACAATAAAGGTGGGCAGACCTTCCGAAAAATCACGTTATACTGTCCTGAACAGCAGTGAACTTATCAAATTGCTGAGCTCATTCCTGAAATAATAAAATAATGAAGATATCAGATTACGGCATTACGGGAAACTGCCGCAGCAGTGCCCTCATTTCAAAAAACGGATCAATAGACTGGTGCTGCCTGCCTGATTTTGACTCACCATCGGTGTTCGGACGTCTGCTGGATGAAGATATCGGCGGATGGTTCGCTGTCAGACCGATTGGTGACTATGCCACCAGACAGACTTACATGAATAATACAAACATCCTTGAAACCCGCTTTACCTCTGCTGATGCTGAGTTCTCACTCTACGACTTCATGCCTGTTTACCGGACCAATGAGAGCAGTTACTACAACGCACCGGAAATATACCGTATCATTAAGGTCTTAAGGGGGACTCCTTCCATTATTTTCGACTACCAACCTGCTCTTGATTACGCCCGGCCGACAATGGGGGTAATTAACAAAAACTACATCAAGCACTTCACCACGGAAGGACGATACGAATCGATCTATCTCTATACCTCTCTTCCAAAAGATGATGTCATGAAAGGCAATGTCATCCGGCCCTGTGAGGAGAGCTTCCTTTGTGTCGCTTATAACCAGAAGCTGGTGAAGATGACCATGAAGCGGGCATGGCTCGAATTCCAGCGCACGAAGGTCTACTGGATGAACTGGGCAAACCGCACCCTCTCATTTCCAAAATACGGGGAAGAGATAACGCGCAGCTCGCTGCTTCTCAAACTGCTGACTTACGACAGATCAGGAGCGGTAATAGCCGCACCGACAACATCACTTCCTGAAACAATTGGAGAGACCCGAAACTGGGATTACCGGTTCTGCTGGATACGCGACGCTTCGATGGTGATAAAAACCTTCCTTCAGATCGGACATATTAATTCGGCAGAAAGATTCCAGAAGTTCATCCTGAATGTCAGCCATGGCAAGCAGGAGGAAATCCAGATTATGTACGGTCTTCGCGGCGAAAGAAATCTGGAGGAGAAAATTCTTGAGCATCTTAAGGGATTCAATGATTCTCCACCGGTAAGGATCGGCAACGGGGCGTACTCGCAAAAGCAAAATGATATATACGGAGTGCTGATCGATGCGATTTACCTGTCGTTTCTGAAGTTTCCCTCAACACTCGACACTTCCGAGGAGCTGTGGACCCTGGTTCGCAGCATTGTGGCCCTTGTAGCCAGACACTGGCATAAACCCGACAGAGGCATCTGGGAAATTCGCGGCTCCGAAAGACACTTCGTTTACTCCAAGGCTATGTCGTGGCTGGCTCTCGACAGGGGTGTTAAAATAGCCAGGATGCTCGACAGGGATTTTTATGTGGATGAGTGGACTGCTCTCGCCGAAAAGATCAGGGAAGATATTTTTACCAATGGATGGGACGAAGAGATCGGGGCTTTTGTACAGTACTACGGGTCGAAACACCTTGATGCCTCCAACCTTCTGCTCGATGAAATCGGCATTGTAGAGGCTGATGACCCCAGGTACGTGAGCACTGTTCTGAAAACAAAGGAGGAGCTTTGCCGGAAGGGTTTTATGTTCAGGTATTTAAATGAGGACGATTTCGGGGTGCCGAGGAGTTCATTCGTCCTGTGTACCTTCTGGCTGGTGAACAGCCTTTACAGGATTGATCACCGGAAAGAAGCAGTGGAGATATTTGAGAATATCCTGAAATGTTCAAATCATCTCGGACTGCTGAGTGAACATATTGATATCGAAACAGGGGAACTGCTGGGAAACTTCCCCCAGGCATATTCCCATCTGGGATTGATACAATCGGCGCTTCTTCTTAACGGGGAAGAGGTATCTTTCGAAAACGAGATCTTCAGGTTTATTAAACCGTAGCCTGTTTCCCCCAGCTGTCCTTAAGTGATACAGTCTGGTTGAACACCAGTTTTTCCGGACGGCTGTCGGTATCGACACAGAAATATCCGAGCCTCTGGAACTGGAATTTGTCGCCCGGAAGGGCTGAGGCCAGCGATGGCTCCAGTTTGCCCGTGATAATTCTAAGCGAACCGGGATTGAGGAACTCCCTGAAGTCGTGATCCTTCTGACCTGCCGGGTCATCATGGCTGAAAAGCCTGTCGTACATCCGGACTTCTGCATCTATGGAGTGAGGAACTGCAACCCAGTGCAGGGTGCCCTTGACTTTCCGGCCGGATTGCGGACTTCCGCTTCGGGTCTCAGGATCATAAGTACAGTATACCTCAGTTACTTCACCTGTCACAGGATCCTTTTTGAAGTCGGTACACTTAATTATATAGGCCCCCTTGAGCCTTACCTCCCTGCCCGGTGCAAGCCTGAAATATTTATTCGGGGGATTCTCCATGAAGTCTTCTTTTTCTATATACACCTCCCTCTCAAAGGGAACAATCCTGCTGCCCATCGACTCGTCCTCGGGATTGTTGATGAGCTCCATGTTCTCTGTCTTGCCTTCGGGATAGTTGGTGATAACCACCTTAAGAGGATTCAGCACGGCAAACACTCTCTTTGTCCTCAGGTTGAGGTCATCGCGTACAGCATGCTCCAGAAGTGAGACGTCATTTATTGCCTCCACCTTTGTATATCCGATGAGGTCGATGAATTTCCGGATCGATTCAGGAGTATAACCCCTCCTTCGCAAACCGCACAGAGTGGGCATCCTGGGATCGTCCCAGCCCGTAACCCTTCCTTCCCGGACCAGTTCGAGAAGTTTTCGCTTGCTCATAACGGTATAGGTAAGGTTGAGCCTGTTGAATTCAATCTGCCGAGGACGGTAATCGCTTGTTTTAAGCCGATCGACAAGCCAGTCGTAAAGAGGACGGTGAACTTCAAATTCGAGAGTACAGAGTGAATGGGTTATCCCTTCGAAATAGTCGCTCTGCCCGTGTGCAAAATCGTACATCGGGTAGACTTTCCAGGTTTCACCGGTCCGGTGATGAGAAGCCTTGATGATCCTGTATATTATCGGATCGCGCATCTGCATGTTGGGGGAAGTCATGTCAACCTTTGCCCTGAGAACCCTGCTTCCCTCGTCAAATTCTCCGGCGTTCATCCTTTTAAAGAGATCGAGGCTTTCTTCAATCCTCCTTGCGCGGTAAGGACTCTCGATACCCGGCTGAGCCGGTGTGCCTTTCTGGGCTGAGATCAAATCCGCCGGCTGATCGTCAACATAAGCAAGTCCCCTTTTTATAAGGTCGACGGCAAATTCAAACAGCTTGCCGAAATAATCCGATGCATAGAATTCCCTGTCTTCCCAGTCGAAGCCCAGCCACTTTATGTCCTCCTTTATCGAATCGATATACTCCACCTCCTCCTTTATCGGATTGGTGTCGTCGAAACGGAGATTGCACTTGCCGCCATATTTCTTTGCCATGCCGAAATCGAGGCAGATGGCTTTTGCATGACCGATGTGAAGATAGCCATTGGGCTCGGGAGGGAATCGCGTATGGATGCGTCCGTCGTTCTTACCGCTTTCGATATCGTCAATAATGATCTGTTCAATAAAACTGACCGGTGACTTTGTTTCCTGCGGATTTAAGATATTCCCTTCGTTCATCCTGTTTATTTTTGTGGATTACAAAAATAGGATGATTTTGAGAGCTTACGACGGATAGAGTGCAGAAAAATACCGACAAAATGCTTTATGGAATTTGTAAGTATTTAACAAAACACATTAGCTTAGGGCTTGTAATTAAACAATAGCGTCATGGGACTGATTAAGATTGAAAACATGGAGTTCTACGCCTTCCACGGACACTACAGGGAGGAGCAGATTGTTGGCAACAGGTTCATTCTCGACCTGACAATCGAAACAGATATGTCGGTCCCGTCAAAAAGCGATAATCTCAAGGATGCGGTCAACTACCAGAAAGCATACCTGATAATAAAAGCGGAGATGGAAAAGAAATCATACCTTCTCGAAAATATCGCCGGTCGTATTCTCGACGCACTCTATGCCGAATTGAGCGGCATAAAAAAAGCCACGATCAGGGTGTCAAAGATGAATCCCCCCATGGGCGGAAAGATAGGATCGGTCAGTGTGATAATGGATCGGTGAAAAATATCCTTTAAAATAATGGCATGTCAGATAAAAGACTATTTTTGCGTGATAATTGAATAGTTGTTCACATATTCAATGGAAAAAAGCAAATCAGTCACAGTTCCCGTCTCCTATATAGAAAGAGCAAAGGTCGAAGGGGTGATGGGAAAGATGAAAACGGAAAGGTTTTTTCACGATCTTGCCGAGACCTTCAGGGCAATGAGCGATCCCACGAGGACCAAGATCATTTATGCCCTTTGTCTCGAGAATGAATTGTGCGTCCACGATATTGCAGCTATAATTGAAACCACGAATTCTGCAATTTCGCATCAATTGAGGATATTGCGTAATATGAAGCTGGTGAAATATAACAAGGTCGGGAGAGTGGCTTATTATTCTCTTGATGACATCCATATCAATAATCTTTTTGCAGAAGGGTTGAGGCATGTGGAGGAGAAATGAAATTTGGTCAAATAACTGTTAATATGTTAAAACAGATGCATCATGGACATGGAAGCGGCGAAAGGGCCAGCGGTGTAAGCCTGTCGGGCCTTGAGGATGGCCAGACGGGTGTCATTGTTTCAGTAACGGGAGGGAAGATGCTTACAAAGAGGCTGGCTGACCTGGGGATAACAACAGGGAAAGAGGTGAAGGTTATAAGGAAGACTCTTTTCTCCGGACCAGTCCAGGTAGAGGTGGCCGGATCCAAACTGGTTATCGGCTGGGGACTGGCATCTAAAATCATGGTTGAGGTCAGATGAATGGTGATAAGAAAATCAACATAGTCCTTGCAGGACAGGGCAATTCGGGAAAATCAACGGTATTTAACTTTCTTACAGGGCTCCATCAGCATATAGGAAACTGGGCAGGCAAGACCATCGAAAAGCGCGAAGGGACACTTTTTTACAAGGATCATATAGTTGATGTTCTCGATCTGCCGGGTATCTATTCGCTGACCACGGTCTCGGACGAGGAACTGATTTCAAGGGAATATATTATCAAACAAAATCCCGACTGGGTTATAAACATTGTCGATTCCACAAATCTCGAGAGAAGCCTGATCTTCACGCTTCAGCTTCTTGAACTGGAACGCCCTGTGATCATTGCACTCAACATGTCGGATCTTGCAAAGAGAAAAGGGATAACGGTTGATGCAAAGAAACTACAGAACATCCTTAATGTTCCGGTTATTCCGACCGTTGCTTCACGGGGATCGGGCCTGACAAAGATAATCGACAGGGCAATTGACCTGAAACCATGTAAATCGGACCGGAAAATCAATAAATACGGAAAGGAGATAGAACAGGGAATAGACAAGTTGTCGGGGCTTCTTAACGGTGTTGAACTTCCATACCCGCTCAGGTGGGTTGCAATCAAGCTTCTCGAGAAGGATGGCGACATAACCTCGATGGTATCTGAAAAGAAGCCGGAGGCGCTTGATGTCGCTGCCAGAATTACGGAAGAGCTCGAAGAAATTCACGGGCACGATTCCCCACTGGTTATTGCGGATGAGAGAAGTCTTCTCGCTTCCCGTATAACACGCGATGCCGTGAAAATAGCCAGGGACAGGAAGCTGTCGCTCAATGAACGGCTTGATGCCCTTACCACACATAAGGTAACGGGTTACCTGTTAATGGCGCTGATCTTGGGAGGAATGTTCCTGACTGTGTTCAGCTTCGGGAACTGGTTCTCGGAGTGGCTCGATTCTGTCTTTACCGGATGGCACGACTGGTGGAATGCCAGTGTGGGAACCTCCTTCTGGCCGGCTCTGAGCTGGTCGGCTGTCGAAAGTGTTCTCGCGCTTGTCCAGATAGCGTTCCCCTACATTCTTCCATTTTATGTCCTTTTATATTTTCTCGAAGACTGGGGTTACATTGCCAGGATATCATTCCTGATGGATAAATTCATGCATAAAATGGGTATACACGGGAAAGCCTGTATTTCATTCATCATCGGACTGGGATGCAATGTTCCCGGCTGCCTGTCGTGCAGGATAATGGAATCGAAACGCGAAAGATTTATCACGGCAGTCCTTGTCACCCTTGTCCCGTGCTCGGCAGTATCGGTGATAGTGTTCGGACTTGTAGGAAAATATGTAGGGTTATTATGGGCCCTGGGATTATATGTTTTTGCAACAATACTCATTTTTATTGTCGGAAAGATCTCCTCAAAGCTGATGATCGGAGAACCGGTTGAGCTGATAATGCCTATGCCCGATTACAAGACTCCTCAGGTTAAAACAATTCTTTTGCAGACATGGGAGGCACTTAAGGAGTTTATTTATATAGCAGCACCTATTGTTATTATCTCGGGAATTCTGATCCAGGCCATAAACCTGGCGGGATGGATGCCGGCAATCGCATCGGTTATGAGTCCTGTCACCGTCAGCTGGCTCGGACTTCCTGCAGTAACGGGTATTCTCCTTATATTTGGTATCCTCCGCAAGGAGCTTATCCTGGTAATGCTTGCAGCTTACCTCGGGACCACTAACTTTTCTGATGTCCTGACCTCCACCCAGATGATCACACTTGCAGTGGTAAGCATGTTCTATGTACCCTGCGTAGCTACCATCTCCGTGCTGTGGAAGGAATATGGCTGGAAAAAAGCGATTACAATCAGTCTTGTTGAAACTCTTTTTGCCATCGTACTGGCAGGGCTGGTGAAGCGAGGACTGGATATTTTCATGGTATAGCGGCATTAAAGGCACAGGGCTCAGGGCTCAGGGCTCAGGGCACAGGGCTCAGAGCGAAGTAGGCAGACAGTCACTCAAGTCCGTTCGTAGTTCATCGTTCATCGTTCGTCGTTCATCGTTCGTCGTTCGTCGTTCATCGTTCATCGTTCATCGTTCATTGTTTATTGTTTATCGTTTATCGTTTATCGTTCGTTTTGTGTCATCTTCCTGTAAAAAGAAAAACCATCATTTTGTTTGATATGATCAATAGTTCATTATCTTTGTAGTGAACTATAGCTCATAACTCATGTCGCCGCGGCCAATCAGACTACGGAAAATCAGCAACCCTCCCATTATTTCAGGATTCAGGCCCTATGGCGAAAAACTGAAACAGGATAAGGGTCCGGGTATTTTTCTGCATCTTGAAGAATATGAAGCGATCAGGCTGTGTGACTATGAGATGCTGAATCATCAGCAGGCTGCCGAAATGATGGCAGTGTCGAGACCGACACTTACAAGGATTCACAGTTCAGCCAGGAAAAAAATAGCCGATGCCATGGTAAACGGCCGGCAGCTGATAATTGAAGGAGGCAAGATTTTTTACGACAGCGAATGGTACTTATGCAGCCGCTGCGGTTGTCATTTCAATAATCCCGAAAAGCTGACCGCGGTAACGGAATGCCCTTTGTGCCAAAATACTGAATTTTCAAATGTGGCGGATTTTGATAAATAGAATAATTAACAAAAACAGATAAATATGAAAGTAGCAATAACAAGCACTGGGAACACTCTCGACAGTACACTGGACCAGCGCTTCGGACGCTGCACCTGTTTCGTGATATACAATACTGAAACAAAGGGTATTGAATTTATACCCAATCCAAACAGGGACGCTCAGGAAGGAGCAGGACCGGCTTCTGTTCAGATTGTTGCATCAAGAGGCGTGGAGAAAGTTATATCGGGAGAATTCGGGTTCAAGATAAAATCTCTTTTCGACAGCCTTAAGATACAGATGATAGTTCTGAAGGAACCGGAGAAGAAGATCAGTGAAATAATTGATATGTTAAACAATTAAACAATTAAGAATTATGCCACGTATTGATGGTACAGGACCTGAAGGAAAAGGTTCAGGAACAGGAAGAGGAAAAGGCCGTTGCGGAAGTAAGAACGGCAGGCAGGAGACATCGGAGCCCGGTACAGGCTCAGGTAAAGGCAGGAAAGCAGGCGCAGGACGCGGCCAGGGCAAGGGACAGGGAATGGGTTCGCGCGGGAAACAGCAATAAATAGTAACAAGATTAAAACTACAAAATACATGAAGAAAAAAATAGCCATCCCGTTGGAAGACGGAATATTATGTTCACATTTTGGCCATTGCCAGCAATTTGCAATTATTGATGCCGAAACCAAAACCATTACCGGCGAGACCCTTATAACACCGCCGCCGCATGAACCCGGACTGCTTCCGGGCTGGCTTGCTGAAAGAGGCGTTACGGATGTTATTGCCGGAGGTATGGGACAGAGAGCTATTGATTTGTTTAATCAGCAAAACATAAATGTATTTGTAGGGGCTCCGATCAAACCTCCAAAGGATCTCGCAAATGATCTGCTGAACAATACTCTGTCGGCCGGAGCAAACTACTGCGATCATTAGACACGAGGGGCTGGAATGATCTCTGATTACCGCTGCTTTTATTGCTTCACAAGGGCTTTTGAGCGATTGATTTCACGCGATGGCATTTCTGCTGTGAATGGTAAAATAATCATTTCAGAAATCTCCTGTGACGGGTGTTTCCTCTGTTCCCGTGTTTGTCCTGAAAAGGCGATCACAATGGTCGCGAACGACAAAAGCATGATGTATGCAGGATCGTTCCGCAATGGCAGAATGGTATACGGACGACTGGCTCCGGGTGAGGAGAATTCAGGAAAACTGGTAAACGTGGTCAGGGAAAAAGCGAAGCAGACAGCAGGGAAATACGGGCTTGATACAATTATACTCGACGGTCCTCCGGGAATAGGATGCCCGGTAATATCGACAATCACGGGAGTTGATAAAGTGGTAGTCGTGACCGAACCGACAATTTCAGGGTTAAGTGATATGAAAAGAGCAATTGAGGTGGTTCAGAAATTTAATATCCCTTCATTTGTGATAATAAATAAATACGACCTTAATCAGGCAATAAGCATGCAGATCGAAGACTGGTGCATCCATAACAATGTAATTGTTGCAGGGATGCTGCCCTTTGACCGGCAGGTCACCGAGGCCATGATAGAGGCCAAAAGCATAATCGAATTCAATCCGGAATCAGAAATCAGCAAGAAAATAATAACTATATGGAACAGAATCGTAAATCAGTAGAAAAGAATGATTTGTTTGAAAAAATCCCGATGAAAGGGGTCAAACACATTATCGTTGTTGCATCAGGAAAGGGAGGTGTCGGTAAATCGACAGTTGCAGCCAATCTTGCCGTAGCTCTCGCCCGTGAAGGACTGAGCACTGCACTGGTGGATGCGGATATTTTCGGACCGTCTATTCCGAAAATGTTCGGAATAGAAGATGCGAAACCGGAGATTGCAGCATTCGGTGATAAGGAGGTACTCTTTCCTATTGTGAAGTACGGGGTGAAAATTATGTCAATCGGATTCTTTATCGACCGAAGCCAGTCGCTTATCTGGAGAGGACCAATGGCCGGAAAAGCAGTTACACAGCTTTTTGAGGACACCGACTGGGGAGAGATTGATTACATGATCGTTGACTTTCCTCCCGGCACCAGCGATATTCAGCTTACAACGGTACAGAAGCTGAATCTCAGCGGAGCCCTGATAGTCACCACACCACAGGAGATATCACTTAATGATGCAAGAAAGGCAGCCTCAATGTTCACCAATCCCGACCTGAAAGTCCCGATACTCGGTGTGATTGAGAACATGTCGTGGTTCACCCCAGGTAAGCATCCCGATGAAATTTATTATATCTTTGGCAAGGGAGGCGGACTTCAGCTGGCAAAGGAATTCGATACGGTTCTTCTCGGGCAGATCCCTCTTGTTCTTGAAGTGGGTGAAGCTGCTGAAAAGGGACTAAGTGTCTTCAGCCAGAATAACAAACCGGTGGTGAAGGCATTTGAGGAGATCGCCGGTCTCATATTAGCTAAAACCGAGCCGGCGTAACGCTATTCACGGTTGAGGAGATGAATTAATGCAATGGCCTGGCGTACAGGATATATTCTTCTGGTCATTGTTGCAATGACCATTGGCTCTGTTTCGTGCCGTAACCAGCATGAGAACAGGCCGAAAACCCGTGTGGTAACCGATGCTTACGGAAGAAGCATTGTTGTGCCCGATTCCATCCGTTCGGTGATCGGATTGGGTTCCGGGGCACTCAGGCTGTTGTGTTATATGGATCTGGCCGATAAAGCAGGATATATTGAGGGGAATGAGAAAAGGAGAAAAATTCCTTATATCATGGCAAATCCGGATCTTAGCAACCTTGAAGTGATCGGCGCAGGTAACAACTATGACACAGAGCTTCTTGCTGCCAGCAATGCCGACCTTCTGGTAACTACCTTTAAAACAGCCAGTGAAGCTGATCGTCTGCAAAAACTTACACAAAAACCGGTGTTCGCACTGATATATGGCAACCTGGGCGACGGGATCAGCGACTTTTTTAATTCATTATCGCTTCTGGGAAAGGCATTCGGCAGGGAGGGACGGTCCGATTCATTGATCAGTTATATCAGTGAAACAATATCGGAATGTGAATCAAGGGTGTCTGCCTTTTACGATCCCGGGATATCCGCCTATATCGGAGGAGTAGCCTTCAGCGGATCGCACGGGATCACATCAACCCTTAACGACTATCCTCCCTTCAGGATCAATTCGGTTAACAATGCAGCTGCGGAAGTGCTGAATGAAGCAGGTATGTCAGGGATCAGGAACAACAATACCATGGTAGATGCAGAACAGCTTATTGAATGGAATCCGGATTTCATTTTCCTCGATGCGGCGGGAACGGCAACATGGAAGAATGAGATAAGCAAACCGGTTTTCAGTGGAACGCTGAAGGCATTCGAAGATAAGAGGATATTCACTGTTCTGCCATACAACTGGTACTCCATTAACTATGAGAATGTACTCTGCAACACCTGGTTTGCCGGCAAGACAATTTATCCCTGGGCTTTTGAGAATGTCAATATTGAAGCAAAATGCAGGGAGATTTATAATTTCTTCCTCGGTAATGATATTTTTGATGAGATGAATGAACTTTACAGTCCTTTCAGGGAGGTATTATAACTAAACCATTCATGAAAGAATCCGCCGTACTGAACAGCTACAACAGCTATATCCGGAAGAAGTCGATCTATATATGGATTATGGTGATGTCGATTGTGGTCCTTTCGTTTGCAGGAATCCTTATCGGGCCAAGCGAAGTCAGTCTTTCGGAACTTGCGGATCTGGTTTTAGGAAGGGGAGAAGAATCGCACAGGCATATATTGCTTAACCTTCGTTTTCCAAGGATAATTGCCGCAATTGCCGGAGGTATTGCGCTTTCTATTTCGGGTGCAGTGATGCAGACCATCCTCAGGAATCCACTGGCATCTCCATTCACCCTGGGCATTTCCAACGCGGCGGCTTTCGGCGCTGCTTTTGCCGTTATTGTTTTCGGCGCAGGCAGCACATACAGCAGCGTGGCCGATTCGGTTGTGGTAAATAATCCTTACCTGGTAACGGCTTCAGCTTTTGTGTGGTCGCTTGTTGCAAGTTTCCTCATACTGCTTGTAGCCAGAAAGAGAGGAGCTACTCCCGAAAACATGGTTCTGACAGGTATAATAGCAGGTTCGCTGTTTACGGCCCTTACAACCGGCCTGCAATTTATCGCGGATGATGTCCAGCTTGCAGCAATAGTGTTGTGGACTTTCGGCGACCTGTCGAAAGGAGGCTGGGATATCTTATTGATCCAGGCTGTGATCATAATTCCGTCTGTAATATATTTTATGTTCCACAGGTGGAATTACAATGCGCTCGATTCGGGCGACGAAGCAGCAATAAGCCTTGGTGCAAATATCAAAAAATTGAGGATAAACGGAATGATAATCGCCTCGGCGACTACGGCGGTTGTCGTGTCCTTTTACGGAATCATTGCCTTCGTCGGTCTGGTGGTGCCTCATATTGTGAGGAGGTTAATCGGGAGCAATGAACGCTTCCTCCTCCCGGCTTCGGCCCTGACAGGAGCAGCATTCCTGCTGGGATGCGATATAGTTGCCCGGACAATAATAAGTCCGGTTGTATTGCCGGTCGGGATACTTACTTCCATAATAGGAGCACCCTTATTCATTATCCTCCTTCTCGGCGGAGTAGGCATATCACAGTGGAAATGATAGAGTTAAGCGACATAAAGTTTTCATACAACAGCTCTGTAGTTATTAAGGGCATCTCACACCATTTTGAAAAGGGATCGTTCACGGCCATCCTTGGTCCGAATGGCTCAGGTAAGACCACACTATTAAAACTGCTTAACAGTATACTTAAACCACAGAAAGGCAAAATCCTGCTTTCAGGGAAGGATATAAGGAACCTTAGCCCTCGTCAGCTGGCAAAATATATCGGGTATGTACCCCAGTTTCAGAGCAATATGTTCCCGGCAACAGTGTTCGACACGGTGCTGCTTGGCAGGAATCCTTACATAAGATGGAGCCCCGGGGAGGATGATAAACGAATCACTTCGGAAATACTTGTCAGGCTGCATCTTGATGATATCGCCCTGAAAGATGTCAATCACCTGAGCGGCGGACAGCGGCAAAGGGTGTTCATTGCCCGGGCGCTGGCACAGCAGCCTGAAGTCATCCTGCTTGACGAACCAACAGCGAATCTCGACATCAGATACCAGCACGAGGTTTTTGAACTGCTCGGAAAGCTGAGCAGGTCAGGGATTACGATCATAATGGCAATACACGACCTCAATCAGGCCCTTAACCATTGCGGTGATTTTGTACTGATGGACGACGGAGTGATCGCTGCCAGGGGAGACAAAAAAATATTCAGCGAAGAACAGCTTGAGAAAATTTATAAAGTCAGAATAAAGATATTCAGGGAAGAGGATCATACCTATATACTTCCGTTTTAAACCTAATAATAATGCAGATACAAATAATTGGACACGTGCGAAACAACCGGGAATCTGCTTCTCCTTCGGATGCAGACCAGATGAAGCAGGAGCTTTCATATATTGATATAGACGGAGAGTTTGGCGACGGGCTTTTCAGGATCGAAAAGTTCAGTCATCTGAATGTGCTTTTTTATTTCCACAAGTCTTCCGGATATGAATTGCAACTGACCACACGGTCAGGTGAATTCAGGGGTGTCTTTGCCTCATGTGCCCCGATCCGCCCAAGCCTGATCGGCCTGACAACGGTCAGATTGATTGAACGCGACGGCAATACGCTTAAAGTCACCGGACTTGATGCCCTGAACGGTACACCGGTGCTGGATATAAAACCGGTCGTGAACCAGTTTTGAAAGGCCTGATATTATTGCTATCCTTCCTTTTCCAGTTCGTTAAGGCGTCTTTCTATCTCTTTCTGACTCCTTACAAGTTCATCAGCCTGGGATTTAAGAAGCCTGATCTCATCTTCCCTGGTCATCGATGGAGCCTGTGGATAACCCGGCATCCCCCAGGGGCTGGAGCCATAGCCCCCAAAGCGTCCTAAACCGCGGCCTCCTCCGCCTCTTCCGTAACGCATTCCCTTACCCATTCCAAATCTTCTTCCGACTCCATATCCGACTCCTTTTGTAAAACCAGCCGATTCATATCCTGTGCAAAAACCTAATCCTCTTCCGGTAACGGGACCCTGTCCCATTGGTCCGGATCTGTCTCCTCCTGGCATTTTAAAAAAGTTTAAGTGCAATAATTTATGCGTTGTCTGCACAAATATAGTAAATAAAATGAACATATGTTCATTATAAAGTGATATTTCTATAAACTTTTGTTACCTGGCCAACGGTTGTGCTTTGATATATGTTAGAAATTCATAACATCGCCGGTTCGGACCTGTTTTATCCTGAAAGCTTCGTAGAAGGCTGACAGGGCAGGAAGTTCAGTGCAGTGGGAGGGGATAATATGCCTTACCTTGTTTTTCCTGAGATAGTTTATGGTTTCTGTTGTCTGGGTGTCAACCTCCTTCAGGTGGAAGCCTCCCATTATTCCACAGATCTGTTCATGTCCGCTTACCTTTTTAGCATGCTCAAGGGTATTGACAATACCTGAATGACCGCATCCTGTTATCACGAACAAACCCTCATTCATCATCAGTGCAATGGCACTGTCGTCCGAAACATAGTCAGGAGTTCCGTTATTCAGTGCAAACGGGGTGTTTATCGATTCAAAATCAGTGAGTCGTGGTATTTCGCCCAGAAAAATGATGTTTTCTGTTATGGTGAAAGGACCATCGGAAGTCTGAAGGCTGAACCTCGAGGATAATTCATCTGAGGTATACTTCAGGCCTATATATGTATGATCGTGCTTCCTGAACCTTGCGGAGAAGCATCCGGGATGGCATATCAGCTTTCCGCCGCCAGGATGGCCCAATCCATTCCCATGGTCAAAATGACCATGGCTCAGGATTATCATGTCCGCATCCTCAGGATTGACGCCCATGATTCCCGCATTCCTCAGGAACAGGTCGCTCTGCCCGGTATCAAATAACAGCTTCTTGCCATCAAAATCAATAAGATATGACAGGCCGTGTTCTGCCTGGCAAAACGATCCTGCATGATTGTCGGTGAGGACTGAAATAGTCATGTTTGTTTTTATCCAGATTTAAACCAAACAATCTCAGAATAGCCGGGATCAATTGATGATTCTATACTGAGACTTTCAATGCTGGCAGTTTTTTGAAGCCGGGGTAATGAAAACAGGCTGATGACTCAGTCTGAAGAAATTTGTTTTATCTTGACACACTCTTTTTTCAGATGTTTATGATATGAATGAATTTGACATTAAAGCTGAGGCCTGGGATAATAACCCGATGCACGTGGAACGGGCTCAATCAGTTTCCGGGGCCATCAGAGAGCTGATACCGCTTACCAGGCAAATGAAAGCCCTTGAGTTTGGTTCAGGAACCGGGATAACCAGCTTTTTTCTAAAGGATGATCTGGGGGAAATCACCCTGATGGACAGCAGCAGGGAAATGTTGAGAGTGGCGGATGAAAAGATCAGGGCATCCGGTTCGGGTAATCTTAAAACACTTTTTCACGACCTGGCGGGAATGCACTATACCGGAGCCAGGTTCGACCTGATATTCAGCCAGATGGTACTGCACCATATAAGCGATGTTGAGGATATACTTTCAAAATTCCATTCCCTGCTTAATCCCGGCGGTTATCTGGCAATAGCCGACCTTTATCCCGAAGACGGCTCTTTCCATGGAGAAGGATTTACCGGACACAAGGGATTCGATCCGGAAGAGTTAACGGTTTTGCTGAAGAGGGCAGGATTTGAAAATATGAATTACAGGAAATGCTATACAATCAACAGGAAAACAGGCGATTCGCGGATATTGTCCTTCGACCTGTTCCTTCTGGTTGCAAAGCGGAAACAGAATCAGCTTTCGTAAACGGCTGAAAAGTAATCCTTACTGCGACTTCTTCCTGAGGGTATTGATACCAAAGGGGATGTAGAGGGGGCAGACTCCGATAAAGCTCGTTAACGTCAGGATCATGGCCACTACAATAAGCACAAGCGCCAATGTCCCGGAAATCACATTTGTGAAATAGAGCAGAAGGATGATGGCTGCAACCACCAGTCTGACCGCCTTGTCGATTGTTCCGATGTTCTTTTTCATAATAAGTAACTATTTCGTGACCTTCAAAACTTCGGTAATTGCCTGAACCAGGCTCTCTTTCGGGAGAGCTCCCATCGTTACCCGGGGTGAACCTTCAACAGGTATGAACAGAAGGGTCGGCAGAGCTGTAATTCCAAGATTTTGGGCAAGAGCTTTTTCCTTTTCCGTATCAACCTTGTAAACAGCTATCCTGCCCGAATACTCTTTGGCTATCTCCTCAATCAATGGCGATAACTGACGGCAGGGAGCACACCAGTCAGCATAGAAATCTATTATCACAGGCTTCTTACCCGAAAACTTCCAGTCTTTTTCAATTTCATAATTGAAAATGACTTTTTTGAATTCGTCATTGGTAAGCTGAGTCACACCTTTCCCGGGCTCCGAAAGAACAGCAGCTCCTGCAGGCTGATCGGCCCTGCATTCACTGAAGAGAAGGGGGGACATTATAAGTATGGAGAAAATTATTCTTTTCATTGATTTCCTGTTTTTATTGTTTGTGTTATTCTCTGTAATGTTTCTTGTTATTCAAAGATTATTCTGTTTTTTCCTTATCACTTTTTCCCCATGGAGATCCAAACAGGAGGTAACCCAGAAGAGCCCCCATGATAATGCTTCCGTAAGGTGAGCTTGTTATCGGGCAGGTTCCTGAATTGCAACCGATGAAATAATAGTAAAGATATCCGCCGATACCTCCTGCAGCAATTCCAAGAAAAGGCCTCCAGAATTTCCATGACCTGAAAAAATCACTGGCTGATTTCGGGCTTTGATTGGCAGTGGTGTCGGTAGTCATATCTTTTGCTTTTTTCTGTGGCAAAGATAAAAAGAAATTTTTAATAAATCGCTATAGTATCACCTAAATCTTTTTGATATCACTTCATTTTTCTATCTTCGCGGGCGGAAAGCTTTGCTTATGGGTGCAATATTTAAAAAGGAACTGTCGGAGGAGCAGTTGTCGAAACTTTTTAAAAGTGATGACTTATGCCTTGAGCTCCTTGCCGCCGTGAAATGGGAAGACGGATTTGTCTGCCGGAAATGCGGTAACACTAACTATTGTCATGGGAAGACGCCTTATTCACGTCGTTGCACCAGATGCAAAACAGAAGAATCGGCAGCTGCGGGAACCATATTCCACAACTGCAAATTCCCTTTGCACAAAGCATTTTACATTGCTTATAATGTCTGCAGGGGAAAGGAGGAGCTCTCAACTTATGAGTTTGCCAGGCGCTTGTCGCTCAGGCAGATGACATGCTGGAATTTCAGAAAGAAGATTACGGAGGCAATGAGCGACATGGATAATCTTACGGAAACTGAACGGGAGTCGCTGAATAAAATGCTCGAATAAATGAAAAGCAATGACAATAAGTTCATTCATTTTCCGAAAAATATTAACCAGGTTTTTGAAGGCAGGAAGATTCGTTTTTCGCCATCGGGCTTGATTGATTTTTCATCTAAACTTCATAAATGACCGGTATCTTTGTTCCTGGAAATTTGAGATAACTGGTTTATTGAAGGGGATTTTTAAATAGAGTGAAATGAAAAAGGTGATAAAAATAATGTTGTTTTTCGTCTTTCTGATTGTTGCCGGAAAGGGATATTCCCAGACTGCCGTTCAGAACGGGGATACTCTAAGTATAAGGCAGCAGCAGATGGAACAGCAGAAGGAGCAGGAGAAAGTACAGCAGGGAAACCGGCAGGCACAGGCTCAGGCTGCCAGTGGCAATGCCAACGGACAGGCAAATGGCAGGGCCGGAAAGGCTGTGAAGCAGGTAAAAGGAAGCCGTCCGGACATGAGCAAGGCAAAGGGAGCAAGGCCTCCGATGATAGTCAGGCCATCCGGTTCAGGTATACCCAAGGGTGTTGGTAGACCCGGAGGGGCCGGACGGAAAGGCGGAAGGTAATCCACCATTGTCACCGGATGAGAAAATCAGCTTTCATATTGATCATTGCATTGCCGGCGCTGATAATGACCGGACCTGGCGTTTCAGCTCAGACAGCTGACAAGCCCCAGGCGTCAGACAGTTCAAAGGCCGGTACCGGGAAAGCCGGTTCATTTTATGCCGGAGGCGGCTATGGAAGCAACATGATCTACCTGGGATCGACAATGTCGCAGGACAACCCCTACGGCTATGCAAGCGTATCTTACGGTTTTCACAATAAGCTCTTTGCCACAGTTTCCGCGGTCCATCTGTCGGCCGCCGACCCCCTGGCGGCATTCTATATCGGCTCTCTGAGCTACAGCCACCCTTTTAATGACTGGTTCGACATTTCGGCAGGTTTATACCGTTACCAGGTAGACCCGTCGCTCACCGACACTCTCTTCGGAAGCTTTAATTATGGCGACCTTACCCTGGGCTTCGACTGGAACATCCTGTATACAAAGATCTCGGCGGGAGCCCTCTTTTCAGAGGAGAGCCAGGGCTTCTACCAGGTCAGGAATTCAAGATATTTCCAGACTCCGGAGTTTTTCAGGGGGAAAGCCAATATCTCATTCGATCCTTATGTAAACCTTATGTTCGGAACCATCACCGAAGTCACATCGACCTCCGATACAGTTAATTATTATTCAGTTTCATCGCCGTACAGGCAATGGAGGAACAAAGGTGGTAACAATACTCCGGGGAGCGCTGTAAACACGACGTATTCCTATACAAACAGTTTCGGTCTGCTGGAGATCGATTTCGGACTGCCAATTGACTTCAACACCGATTTCATGACCATAGGACTGGAACCTTCTTATGTCATCCCCCTGTATGATGATACATTTTATCCCGGTGCTAAAGGTTTTGTCCTGTCGGTAAGCGCTATATTCAGAATTTTCTAAATTTACACTGATGAACGTATTGATTGTTGAGGATGAGAAAAGCCTGGCAATGGAGATCGCTTCATTCCTGAAGTCGGAGAATTTCCTTTGTGATATGGCTTTTACCGGCAATGAAGCTTCGGAAAAGATTGCCGTAAACCTTTATGATTTTATACTGCTCGACCTCGGGCTTCCCGATTATAACGGCCTCGATCTTATTAAGGAGGCCCGTAAAGCCGGAAGCGAAGCCTCGTTCATTATAATCACAGCCAGGGGAGCCGTCGAAGATAAGGTGAAGGGGCTCGATCTGGGAGCAGATGATTACCTTGCCAAGCCCTTTGCCCTGGTTGAACTACTCTCGAGGATAAATGCTGTTGCACGAAGGAAATTCAGCATAGTCAGCCAGGATATCACCCTCGGGGAGTTCACAATGCTTGTCCAGGCCCGGAAACTAATCTGCAACGGAGAGGAGGTTGACCTTACAAAAAAGGAATATGACCTGCTTCAGTATCTTGTTCTGAACCGAGACAAGGTCCTTACCCGGCAGCAACTTTACGAACACATCTGGGGAAATATTCTCGACGATCAGTACGACAGCAATTTTATCGACGTTCATATTAAGAACCTGCGCAGGAAACTGAATATCCACGCGCCTTCTCCATGGCTCGATACGGTGCGTGGAGTCGGTTACAGGGTAAGTACTGAATAATCTATGACGTAATAATTTTATATGATCCGTCTAAAGACAAAGCTCGCCCTCTTCAACCTTCTCTCGAAGCTGGTCTTTACTACCCTGTTCCTCATCTTCCTTCCCTGGATAATAGAAAGGATCAACCTGCGGCAGGTCGACAATGACCTGATCAAGAAAAGGGAAAAAACAATTGATCTTATTTCCGGAATAGGCATAGAGCCGTTCCTAAACTCCGACACAACAGGCGCTTTCGGAAGCTTCAATATCCTGAAGGAGGAATATATCAGTCTCGAAAAAACCGCCGGCGGTGCGGAACTTAATGAGATCACGATCAGCGACAGGATAATCGAGGACGAAGTGATAACATACAGAGTTCTCAATTACACTTTTCAGGCCGACGGGGAAACCTACCTTCTCGAGATCGGGAAAAGCCTCGAAACCATAACTGAGGGAAGAAAAAGCATATACAGGATCCTCCTTGGCTTCCTGGCATTCATAATACTGATTACATTCGCGACCGACCTGCAGTATACCAGATTGATTCTGAAGCCGCTTGAGAAAATTACAAATAAGCTCAGGGAGATCTCAAGTCCTTCAAAGTTCGATATGACTCCTGTGAAGACTAATACATCCGACTTCGCATCTCTCGACAAAGCGCTGATCGACCTGATGGTTAAGATCGAGGATTCTTTCATCAAGGAAAAGGAGATAACGGTAAATATTTCGCATGAGCTTATGACACCCATCTCGATCATGAGAAGCAAGCTTGAGAATGTTCTCATTCAGAAAGAGACCGGGGAGGAAACTGCGGTCAGGATAGAAGAGTCGCTCCTTACCCTTCAAAGGCTTCAGCGGCTGGTCAACTCCCTGCTCATGATAGCCCGGATAGAGAGCCGCCAGTATCTTCTTGAAGAGACGGTTGAAGTGGCTGACCTGCTTTCTGAAATAACGGATGAACTGAGACCGGTTGCTGAGGATAAGAAGGTAGAATTGAAGGAAGAGCTTAATGATAAAGGTAGTTTTGCAAAGGCAAACAGGTCGCTGTTGTTTTCCATGTTCTATAATGTAATTAACAATGCCGTCAAGAATACAGGTCAGGGCGGCAGGATAACCATCGGTTCAGCTGTGCGTTCCGGTGTTTTAAGGGTGAAGATTTCCGATACCGGAAATGGGATGACTAAGGAACAGCTCGATAAGCTCTTCTCCCGGTTCAGCTCACGCAGGGACAATGATGAAGACGGCACGGGAATAGGACTGGCAATTGCAAAATCGATAGCTGACCTCCACCGGATTGATATTTCAGTTTCGTCCACCCCTGAAAAAGGAACGGATTTTTCTTTCATATTTCCTGAAAATTCATGAAATGTTCATCTTGACGGGATATTTTTGTCAGGTCAAACAATTAATCTAAAGCAGGAAATTATGAAAAGAATATTCTTAACATTTTTAACGGCAGCATTCATGCTGTTCTTCGCAGGATGCGACAAGACAAATGATGGCAACGGACGTTTGGTTGTGAACATTACCGATGCTCCTTTCCCCGTCGATCTGGTGGAATCGGCTGAAGTGACAATCACAAAGGTTGAGATCAGGAAAGCCGGGGACGGGATCTGCGATGAATGTCCCTTTGAGGTGATCTGGGAAGGATCGGAAATTTTCAATCTTCTCGACCTCAGGAACGGAGTTGTTGCCGAATTGCTCGATCTCGAGATCGCAGCAGGCGAATATGACCTTCTGAGGCTTTACGTTGATGAAGCCAGCCTTAAGGTGAAGGATGGGGAGACCTACACGGTTAGGGTGCCGAGTGGCAGCCAGACCGGAATCAAGATCTTCATCAATCCGGTACTGGTTGTTGAGGGCGGAATTACTACAGAGATGATCCTCGATTTTGATCTATCCAATTCGTTTGTGATGCAGGGCAGCATGAACAGCCCCGCAGGTATCAGGGGCTTCCATTTCAAGCCTGTGATAAGGGCGGTGAACAACTCTGTTGCCGGACGACTTGAAGGTAAGGTTACCGATAAAAATGGTGCAAAGATCAAGGAGGCTTCAATAGTTGTTAAACAGGATACAGTCGTTGCCACAGCAGTAGCCGACACTCTGGGGTACTATGCTGTGATCGGCCTGCCATCGGGCGTTTACTCTGTGATTGCTGCAAAGGAAAACTACGACACCCTTAAGGTTGAGGATGTTATAATAACAAGCGGAAACAGGAAAGTGCTGAATCTGGAATTGGAGGTTGAGGAATAGGTTGAGTTTTAGAATTTCCGAGGCTGGAGCAGAAACCTGTTTTACCCCATGTAAACTACCCCCTTCCCACTGAAGGGGGTTTTTATTTTGCATTTGTGATTGGTTTTGCATAATTTTCATCTTCAAACGAATACACTGAAAACTATGAAAAACGACCGCAGAACCTTTTTGAAACTTGCAGGCATGGCAGGCTTCTCTGTTGCAGGCCTTAAACTTTTCGGGGAGACTGGTAATTATCAGAACTTTTTTTACGGTTATGGCAGTGAAGCTACCGTTCAGGCAGGCGGCATCAGCATAATTGGTTCCTACGGACCATGGGCTGCAGGACTGCTCGATAAAGGACTGCCCCTTTATTCCTTTCGCCGCGAAAACTGGAAGAGCCACGGGAAGTGGAAGAAGGCAGCAAAAAAGAGATATTTAGACCGTCTATCCATGCCGGCTTTCGGAGGTCCGCCTCAGGTTACTGTTACCAGGGAATATAATTACGACGGTTTGCATATTGAAGAAATGAGCTGGCCGTTGCCCAACGGCGGCCGGTCGGAAGCCATCCTTCTGAAGCCTGCTGATTCATCCGGACGGCTGCCTGGTGTATTGGCATTTCACGATCATTCGGGGAACAAGTATTTCGGGACAGCCAAGATAGTAAGGACTTCAGATGATGAGCATCCTATGATGAAGGAGCATAAACAAAATCTTTATGAGGGCAGGGCGTGGGCGAACGATCTGGCAAAGAGGGGTTATGTGGTACTTGCCAGCGATGCGTTTCCGTTTGCAAGCAGGAGGGTGATGCTGAAGGATATACCGGAACGGCAGAGACAGGGGCTGACAGATCCGGAGCCGAATGATCGCGAAGGCATCGATGCCTATAACCGCTGGGCCGGACAGCATGAGCATATAATGGCGAAATCGCTGTTCAGCGCCGGAACCACATGGCCGGCAGTGTTCCTGGCCGAGGATATGAAGGCGCTTGACGTACTGTGCGCCAGGACCGATGTTGACAGCGATCGTATTGGCTGCTGCGGGCTATCGGGAGGAGGAATGAGAAGCGTGTTTATCGGAGGGGCCGACGAACGTATAAAGTGCGCCATCCCGGTCGGATTCATGACAACCTGGCGAGATCTTGTTATGGAAAAAGCCACCAGCCACACTTGGATGACATATGTCCCGCTTCTGCCCAATGAACTCGATTTTCCTGAAATTCTCGGGTTGCGAACGCCTTTGCCATCGCTGGTCCTTAACAACAGAGAGGATCCGCTGTTCACCCTTAGTGAGATGAAGAGGGCTGATGAGATCCTTAAGAAGGTCTATGAAAAAGCCGGGGCACCCGAGAGTTACAAATGTTCTTTTTATCCGGGTCCTCATAAATTCGATGCAGCCATGCAGGCTAAAGCATTTGAATGGTTCGACAGGTGGCTGAAGTGAACATGATGCCGTGTTAAATTGTCTTAGTGGCATAACCTTAAATAATTCCTTTATGGCAAGAGTCAGCACATATCTGAACTTTCGTCCTGAAACGGAGGAAGCATTCAATTTCTACAAATCGGTATTCGGCACCGGTTCGGATATTATAGGCATTGCCGGATATTCCAAAGATGACAACGATACCGAGGGAACAATAAAGCATGCAGAATTCAAACTGGGCAATCAGGCCTTTATGGCTATCGACAGTTCGTACATGCATAAGTTCGGATTTAATGAAGCCGTTTCAATAGTGGTCGAATGTGACACACAGGCAGAAATCGATTGTTTCCGGGATAAGCTGACAGAGGCAGGGGAAGAAGTTCAGTGCGGATGGCTGAAGGACAGGTTTGGCGTTTCGTGGCAGATAGTGCCGGAGATTCTTGGGAAGCTCATGAGCGATCCTTCCAGGACAGAAAGGGTTACGGGGGCTTTTCTCAGGATGAAGAAGTTTGATATTGAGAAGCTGTTGAAGGAATGAGTTCGGTTCCCTGATTTTTCAGGAAATTACTATGGCAGATGACTTTCCGCCTGTTTTAATATTTCCGAATATTTATTATTTTTGCACTCCGAATACAAGGTCGGTTGTCCGAGTGGCTAGGAATCGGTCTGCAAAACCGGGAACGGCGGTTCGAATCCGCCACCGACCTCAATCCCACTAAAACCCCTTGATTATCAACGGGGTTTTTTTGTTGTGGGACAACTATTGGGACGTTTGGGACAGAAATCGTTGAGTAATCAATTACTTATTTCTTAATTGTCCAATGAAGTTAAGTAACCATTTACTCTAATTATCGTATTCAAAGAACTGCTATTCTTTACTTGTTGTTTCTTCTGAATTATCAGGTTTTTGTGTTTTATCCAAAGCAATACTGGTAATGTCGATGAGTTTGTTGTACCTATTAACTGCACGTTCCAGTTCTGCTTTACATTTAAAGAGTTCATCCTGCAAACCAAAGAATTTTCTTTCCCATTCCGATTTTTCTTTCTGTATTGCTTCTAATTCACTTTCATCAGTTAAGAACATTTCACCTTTCCCAAAAAATAGAAAAGTCGGATTAACATTAAGATTTGCAATTATGCCAATAATTGCGTTTGCTGAAATACCTGATGTTGCACCCATAGCATTATGTAACTGAGTTGTGGTAGTGAAACCTATTGCTTTAGCAATATGTGTAAGTTTCATATTATGTTCATGTTGTAAAGCACGAACAATCAGTCCAAGATTCTGTTTCGGGTTAATTTCCATGATAGATTGAGTAAAGAATTACTTCAAATATAATAATAATTTACTTAATTGGCGTAAATAAGTACATTAACTAAATTCCAATTCAGGGAGCAATATTTCACTATTCTGGGACAGGCATGATGGTATGTGGTCAATATCCAGTAATCTCTTTGTATTCTGACAGTCAAAATTTATGGATTTTTAAACCTTTGGAGTAAAATCAAAAGGAAATGAGAAACGATAAAATTTTGAAGATGCTACCAAATAGGATAAAGCAAATGCTGGCAATTAAAACTTAAACTTTGGGAATAACTTTGTAAGTTTGTTAACAATTCCAAAAATCTAAATTTTATTTCCAAAGTAACGCCATGAGCGAAGACCAAAAACGACAACTAAACCAACAACTCTGGAACATTGCAAACACTCTCAGGGGTAAAATGGATGCCGATGAATTCCGTGATTACATTCTGGGATTCATTTTTTATAAGTACCTCTCAGAGAAAATGAAAATATATGCCAACGAGATTCTCAGGGAAGACAAGATGCTTTATCTGGATATCAAAGAAGATACGGATAAAGGCAAGGAGTATCTGGAAGCCATCAGGGAAGAATCGCTGGAAAAACTCGGTTACTTTCTCAAACCTTCTGAGTTATTTGGTCAACTTGCGAAACGTGGAAATGGTAACGGTAAATCAGAAAGTAATTTTATCATCGAAGACCTTGGCGTTATCCTGAATAACATCCAACTCAGCACGATGGGAACGAAAAGTGAAGAAGACTTCGACCATCTATTTGAAGACCTTGACCTGAACAGTACCAAACTGGGAAAGACAGTTGAACAACGAAATGAAGTTATCGCAAAGGTTCTTTCACATCTTGATAAAATCGATTTTCAACTGGAACACACTGAACTGGATGTATTGGGTGATGCTTACGAATACCTGATTGGTCAGTTCGCCAGTGGTGCTGGGAAAAAGGCTGGTGAGTTCTATACACCACAACAAGCCAGTAAAATTCTTGCACGTATCGTAACACTGGGTAAAACCAGAATAAAATCAGCGTATGACCCCACAGCAGGGTCAGGGTCGCTAATCCTTCGTCTGGGAAAAGAATGTGAGGTTCTGAATTTCTATGGTCAGGAACGTAACCGAACTACATACAACCTTTGCAGGATGAACATGATTTTGCATGGTGTTCATTATTCACGTTTCGATATTAAACTGGAAGACACGCTGGAATATCCACAACATAACAAACTGGATGCTGAGGCAGTGGTTGCAAATCCACCGTTTTCAGCACAATGGAGTGCCAACCAGTTATTCATGACCGATGACAGGTTCAGTGAATACGGGAAACTTGCACCCAGTTCCAAGGCTGATTATGCTTTTATCCAGCACATGATATATAATCTGGCTGAGAATGGTGTTATGGCGGTTGTTATGCCACATGGAGTGCTTTTCAGGGGTGGTGCTGAAGGTCATATCAGAAAGTACCTAATATCGGAGAAAAACTATCTGGATGCCGTTATCGGACTTCCTGCAAATATTTTTTACGGTACATCCATACCAACATGTATACTGGTGTTTAAAAAGTGCCGTGAACAACCAGAAGACATATTATTTATTGATGCCAGCCAACATTATGAGAAAGTAAAAACCCAGAATTATTTACGTGATGAAGATGTCGAGCGCATTATAGATACTTTCAGCAAGCGAACCACAATTGATAAATATAGTTATGTTGCAGGTCTGGATGAAGTCAGGGAGAACGATTACAACCTGAACATTCCGAGGTATGTTGACACCTTTGAAGAGGAAGAACCCATAGATATTGCTGCTGTTGCCAGTGAATTGAAAGAACTGGAAGCCGATATGGAAGTAACTGATAAGACTATCACAGGTTTCTGTCAAGAATTGAACATCCCAACGCCTTTTTAAGTATATGGAAAAGCAAAGGAATATACCAGATTTGCGTTTCCCTGAATTTGATGGGGAGTGGAAATTACAACGATTAGGTGATGTCACGGAAATCTATGATGGAACTCACCAGACACCTAACTATGTGAAGGATGGGATACCTTTTTATAGTGTCGAACAAGTCACTGCAAATGATTTCACCAATACAAAATTCGTGACCAGTGAAGTATATGAAGGTGAACAAAAAAGGGTTGTCATTGAAATGGGCGATATATTAATGACAAGAATTGGCGATATAGGAACACCAAGATATATTGACTGGGATGTTAGAGCATCTTTTTATGTTAGTTTGGCTTTAATTAAGCAGTCAAACAAATACTGCTCAGAATTCTTTAGTCAATACATTAGAACAAAAACCTTTCAAAAAGAATTATGGAATAGAACTATACATGTTGCTTTTCCAATAAAGATTAATTTGGGTGAAATTGGTAATTGTAAAGCATCTTTTCCATCTATCCCCGAACAACAAAAAATCGCCTCTTTTTTCACCACCATCGACCATAAAATCTCCCAACTCAAGCAAAAGAAAACCCTGCTGGAACAATACAAAAAAGGGGTGATGCAAAAAATATTCTCGCAGGGAATAAGGTTCAAAGAAGATAATGGGAAGGAGTTTCCGAAGTGGGAAAATTATAAGTTCAAACAGATTTACAACTTTAAAGTAACCAATTCATTTTCACGAGAAAATCTTAATTACGAATGTGGGATAGTGAAGAATATTCATTATGGTGATATACACACCAAGTTTGCAACTCTATTTGATATTACCAAAGAAGAAGTGCCTTATATAAACTCTGATATATCAATTGAAAGAATTAGTGATGGTAATTACTGTAAGAAAGGTGATATTGTATTTGCTGATGCATCAGAAGACGTTATTGATGTAGGTAAAAGCATTGAACTCGTAAATCTTAATGGTGAGAAAGTTCTTGCAGGGTTACATACAATCTTGGCAAGACCTGATATTTCAAAGGTGGCTTCTGGGTTTGGTGGATATTTTATGAAGTCCGAGGATGTTCGCAAACAAATAATGAAAATTTCCCAAGGTTCAAAAGTTACGAGCATTTCAAGTACAAGGCTTTGCGATATTGAATTGAATATCCCATGCCTCGCTGAACAAACTAAAATCGCTGGTTTCTTATCAGCAATTGATGATAAAATCAACCATACTCATACGCAGATTGAAAAGGCTGAACTTTGGAAAAAAGGATTGTTGCAAAAAATGTTCGTGTGAAAAATAGGTTTTTTAATCCAAGTGAACCAAAAATGAAACTCTATCACTATACAAAATTAAAAACTGGTGTAACGAAAATATTTCCTTTTAAGGAACTCAGATTCAGTTCTTTCGAAAAAGTTAATGACCCCCTTGAAAACTTGCTGCATCTTACAAATTATGAAGATTCCATTTATATTAACGATAACTCATCAGACTTTTTGAAAGCATTGCATTTCCAAAAGGATTGGCAGGTATTGTCGTTTTCTGTTGACAAAAAGGATTGCGATGAGGTTACAGAAGGTTATAAACTACATAGAATGTGGGCGCAGTATAGTGAAAATAACGCTGGCATTTGCCTTGAAGTTGATTATGATAAATTTGTAACCGAGAATCAGAAAATAATTAAAGGATATTATTTTAAGGATGATATTGTTGAATATAACAATTATGCATTAAGAGCAATGCCGATGACCCTGTTGGGGAAAAAGCATAATCCAGATGTCCGACCACCTTTTAGCAATACTTATGATGTAAGTCCCAAAGCATTGAATGAGTCGGAAATCAAGAATAGATTTTTCACAAAAAACACTGATTGGCAAGGTGAAGCAGAATATAGATTTATTACATACAGTGAAAATAATGATGAACTGTTTTTTTCAATAAAAAATTCATTGGAGAAAGTTTATCTGGGAGTCGGATTCTCAAAGCATTATGTTCCATCTATTATTAAATCTATTCCAGCAGGTATGATTGGTTGTATGACCCTTGACATATATGGTAATTATGAAGTTAAAGACCTACCTGTTAATTAACAACTGGTTTTTATTATTAAGGATAATTTAATATGACAAAACAACCCGAACTGATACTCGAAGAACAACTGATTCAGCAATTAATAGAACTGGGTTATGGTCTGGCGTTGTTAATAAACGAAGAAGAGTTAATTGCCAACCTGAAAGCACAACTGGAAAAACACAACGGTATCCAGTTCAGCAACAAAGAATTCGAAAAGGTTCTGAACATACTCAGCAAGGGTTCGGTATTCGAAAAAGCCAAGACACTCAGAGAAAAACAATACATTATCCGAGATAGTGGTGAAAACCTGTATTTTGAGTTTATTAATACCGACCACTGGTGTCAGAACCAGTTTCAGGTAACGCATCAGGTCAGCATCGAGGGAAAGTATAAGAACCGATATGATGTAACATTGCTGATTAACGGTCTACCACTGGTGCAGATTGAATTGAAGCGCAGAGGACTGGAACTAAAAGAAGCATTTAATCAGATTAACCGATACCAACGGCATTCCTTCGGTGCAAGTCAGGCTTTGTTCCAATATGTTCAGATATTCGTTATCAGTAACGGTGTAAACACCAAGTACTACGCCAATAACCGCTATCAGTCATTTAAGCAGACCTTCTACTGGACAGATATTGAGAATAAACGGCTCACCAACATCCTGAACGGCTTCACAGCGAATTTCCTTGAACCCTGCCACATCAGCAAGATGATTTGCAAGTATGTTGTGTTGAACGAAGCCTATAAGATATTAATGGTTCTTAGACCTTACCAGTACTATGCTGTTGAAGCACTTGTGGACAGGGTTATGCATAGCCGAAAGAATGGTTATATCTGGCACACAACTGGAAGTGGGAAGACATTAACCAGTTTCAAAGCCAGTCAGATTATAACGGGATTACCTAAGATAAAAAAGGTGGTTTTTGTGGTTGACCGCAGGGATTTGGATTATCAGACCACCAAAGAATTCAATAGTTTTAGCAAGGGCAGTGTTGACGGCACTGATAACACCAGACAACTGGTGAGGCAGTTTGGCGATGACACCAAACTCATTGTTACCACGATTCAGAAACTTAATACCGCCATCAGTAAGAAACAGTATCTGGACAGGATGGAGAAGATAAGGGATGAACGTATCGTGTTTATCTTCGATGAATGTCACCGCTCCCAGTTTGGTGAGACCCATTATCGCATCACGAACTTCTTCAGGAACATCCAGATGTTCGGCTTCACAGGCACACCGATTTTTGCTGAAAATGCTGTTAAAAATGTGCAGGGGAAACGAACCACCAAAGACCTGTTTAGTGATTGTTTGCATAAGTATGTGATAACTGATGCTATCCGTGACGAAAACGTGTTAAAATTCTCGGTGGAATATGTCGGCAAATACAAAAATAAAGACAGTGCCACTGAAATCGATATACAGGTTGAGGATATTGATGTTGAAGAATTAATGGAAAGTCCAGAGCGTCTGGAAAAAATTATTGATTACATCTTAGCCTATCACAACAAGAAGACCCATAACAGGACGTTTACGGGCATGTTTGCAGTCAGCAGTATCGCAACCCTTATCAAGTACTATGAAATCCTTCAACGCAAGAAAAGCGAAGGTAAACATGACCTGAAAATTGCGACCATCTTTAGTTATACCCAGAATGAAGATGATGCCGATGCCGATGGATTTATTCCTGAAGAACTTCCAATGGCTGCCGAACCAGAAGCAATATACATCAATTCACACACACGGGAAAAACTGGATGGTTTCATTGCTGACTATAACCAGATGTTCGGCAGTGCTTTTTCAACACGTGATAGTCAGAGTTTTTATAACTACTACAATGATATAAGCAAGAAGGTCAAAGAACGCAAGATTGATATATTGCTTGTGGTTAATATGTTTCTCACGGGATTCGACAGTCCAGCATTGAATACCCTATATGTGGACAAAAATCTCAGATATCACGGTTTGATTCAATCGTATAGCCGTACCAACAGAATCATTAACGAACTGAAATCACAGGGTAATATAGTTTCATTTCGAAATCTCAAAACTGCCACAGACGAAGCCATAACGCTATTCAGCAACAAGGATGCAATAGAGGTAATCATCATGAAACCATACGATGATTATGTTAGGTATTTCAATAAGGCTTACGATAAACTTTTGGAAATCGTGCCAAGTGTTGATAGTGTGAATGAACTGGAAACCGAAGATGACGAACTGGAATTCATAAAGGCATTCCGAGACCTGATGCGTGTGAAAAACGTATTGTCTTCGTTCTCGGACTTCAATTGGGATGACCTTGACATGGATGAACAGACCTTCGAAGATTATAAAAGCAAGTACCTCGACCTTCACGATAAAGTCCGAAGTGAGCATGAGAAAGAAAAGGTAAGCATCTTGGATGACGTGGACTTCGAACTGGAACTGATTCACCGTGATGAAATTAATGTCAGGTATATCATTCAGTTGCTTGTTAAACTTAAAGCCAATGCGAAACGGGATGCCGAGCAGGTCAGGAAGGAAATCCAGAATTTACTTAATACCGAAATCCAGTTAAGAAGCAAGAAGGAACTAATTGAGAAGTTCATCAGGGAAAATCTTGCAGATATGCAGAATACCGATGACATACCACAGGAGTTCGAAACGTTCTGGAATATCGAACAAGAAAAAGCATTTCAGGAACTTGTGAAGACCGAAAATCTCAGCACTGAACGCACACAGGCATTGATTGAACACTTCCTGTACTCTGAGAAAGAGCCGATGCGTGATGAAATTCTGGAACTTCTGGAAGGCGAAAGACCAACATTACTTCAACGTAAAACCATTGGAGACAGGATTCTCAGCAAGATTGTGGGATTCGTGGAGACGTTTATTAATGGAGTTACTGGTTCATAGAAATTTATAGTAAAGTAATACTTTATGTAAACAACATATTATACTGTATATTAATTATATATGAAAATATATTTAATGCGACCTGATTTTCAGTACTAATCTGACCTTATCTTGCGGTAATTACGATGAATTATTTGGGAATTATATCGCTGTAAACATTTGTATATTAAATAGTTAAATCAGGTTAAGGTCGCATTGAAGAACAGGTTGCGGTCAATAAAGGGGGTATACACTATGAGAAATTGTAGACCTATAGGAAAAGGTTAAGGTCGTTATAATCTATGCAATAAGGTCAATAATGTAGTAATTAAGATAGTATTACAATGGCAAAGCAAACAAATAGAAAAACCTATATAAAACAAGAATATCTACCTGCTAAATTAGCAGGGAAATTACAGGATTGTATATTTAACAACAGCAAGTACCAGTACCCTACAAAGAACAATTTTCTGCAATGTGTTTCAACCATCTATTACCATCAGGTTACAAAGGGTATTGGTTTAAACATCTATGTTCCACTTGGTCGAAACTATTGGCATACTGTCTATGGTGGCAACTACCATGAAAAAGTAATCAACCCATTGTTGAATGAATACCATATTATTCAGAGCGAGGAATTTGAACCACGAAATATTCCCGATAAAAATGTTCTACCGTTATCAGGCACAAAAAAAGGGAGTGTTAGTATCAGGTATCGCATTAATCCAGACCTACTGGATGACCATTACGAGAACATTACTTACATCGAAAAGAGAACTGTTTTAACAGCAATGGAGAGAATGTTGTTTGGTGACAAGGAGTTCATAATAACTGGAATTCCCGATATGAATTTTCATGTTTCCATTGACCATGACAAAGCCAGTAAATGGGTTGATAGCAATGCGGAACTCATTTGTGATGAATTCCTGAAGACTGATTACATCAAGACCATTCCTGATGGTCTGAAAATAGAGTGTAAGGAACTTATTGAGAAATCAGGTAACTGGACGTATAACACCAAATACAGAAGCATAAAGTCAGCAAAAATGTATGCTGAAACCAGAAATAAGGAGTTTTTCTATTTCAAGGACACCTTTTATATTGCAGACCATCAGGAATTCCTGAAGCAGCGAGTTCAATCGCTGAAATACCATTACAAGCAACAGATTTCACAAATCGGCATCTTACCCATTGAAGAAAAACGCAATCCTGTGACCCTTCGCCTATACAGTCAACTCACAAGTTTTCCAAGTAAGATTCTGCAATTCATCAATATCAACAACAGGACTGTTGTTCAACTCGATTTGAGAACATCACAGTTCCTGATATTCGCAAATCTTCTGAATGTATATTTAAGTCATGGAGAGCAATTCCTTTTATCGAAATTCAAGAAGGATAAGAACCTGACGTATTTGAAGAAGTTAATTGGAATCCTGAAAAAGTTCCAGCCACAATTACCTGATGTAAGTGTAAATATCAACGACAGTACATCTGGGCAATACAGTTTGTCTGATGTCACAAAATTCATCCGTGATGTTTTCTTTACCGATTTCTATGGTGTGGTTCAACAGGAACTCGGACTGCACGAAAGACTACTGGCAAAACACGTGATGTTCAAATTATTATTTAAAAAGACCAACAGACCCGATGAATTACTAAGCAGATTGTCTCAACGATACCCAGTTGTGATGAATATCATTGCTGATTTTAAGAAACCTGATGTTACTAAAGAAAAATCGGATGATAACGAAGACAACCGTGAAAGCAATTTTAGCGTATTCTTGCAATGCATTGAGGGAGAGATATTCGTTGATAACATATTGCATAAATTACGGGATGAAGGCATTCCGTGTTTTACCAGACATGATTCAGTAGTTGTTGCCGATGGTTATGAAGGACGTTCAGAAGAAATCGCAAAACAGATTTTCAACGATTTCGGCTTCAAATACAATCATAAGGTCGAGGACAAGTTCTGGGAAGCCGTTGATGATGATGAACTCGAATTCAGCGATTATATGCAATGGTTGATTGATGAAAATGAATTAAATCAGGCATTTTATGTCGTGGAAAATGAAGACGAGGATGAATATGAACCAAATGAATCTAATGATATGGATGAAGACGATATAGAAATACTTGAAAAATTACGGGAAATCGGAATTCGTGATGACTATTATGGTATTGTTGATACTGAGTTTCTTGAAGAACTGACACTGCTGACTTTCCTAAATGAAAGGCAAAGAAATATCTTGTATGATGACATCAACAATATGCATTACGGTATGAGTTTCTTTCAGGATGCCACCAATAAATTGTTGCGACAACTGTTAGGGGAGAATGATGGAATATTAGGCATGCCGTTATAAGAACGGTGTGGATTTATTCAATCTCCAAAAATATCTGGTTCACATCGAGTTCCAGCGCATCTGCAATTTCGAAGACTGTAAGTAATGTAAGATTCTTCGGATTACTGGATTCATAATGGGAAATGGTATTCCTGTGAATATCGGAGTATTCACTGAGTTCCTGCTGGTTTAAACCAGAATTGATACGATACCACTTCAGAAATGATTGCACGGCACGAAGTCGGTCTTTATTGTGTGGTTGAATTTCTTTCATCGGGGTTGGTTTAATATAAATACCCTGCACATCTGATTGTGAATCCTGATGCACCAGAACCCAGAGAAACTTTTCTTTAACAGTACCAGAACAGGGTTTTATGGGGGTGATATCACCAGATAAAATGCAGTTTAATCGGCAATCCAACGCTAAATTCAGCAATTTTGAATGCATGCAAGCCGAAATGTAGTCCCCACAAGCATGTCACCGACATTAAATTATGAAAAAATTAGCGAAAATTAGAATCACTACAATTCTTTAAAGAAATCAATGGCTGAAATTTCCAGAGCATCCAACACCTGAAGTAGAGTAGATATGGTAAAATATGCATTCCCACTTTCAATTCTGTATATCAGCGTTCTTGAAACGCCTGACTTAGTTGAAAGTTGAGAGGGTTTCATATTTTTCATAATCCTGATTTGATGGAGTTTTTCACCGACCTTCTGAATGAATTCCTTATGACCTGCAAGAATTTCCTTGGGTGGTTGGTATCGTTTTAATAACGAATCGGATTTTTCTGATTGGACTGACTTCGGTGTCATCTGAAATATTTTGGTGTAAATATAAAAATTTATCGTACATAATTATGCACAATTAAAAATTGTTTATATATTTGACTGTTCATAATTATGTACACAATATGAAAAATAAAATCATATTTGTCCAACTTGAGTTCTATACTGACCCAGATTCGCCAAGCGATTATATTACCATTGTGGAAGTGGTCGATGATGTGCCGAAAGCATCATATACGGTCAAAGTTCCAGTACCCTATACAATTTTTCCCAGATTTCCATTTATAAAGAACTGAAATGAAGAAGCCAGAGAAGATAATACAAACTTGCTTTAGTGTTGACTCCGAGACCTATGAGAATTATATGGTTATAATGTTTATCGAAAACAATCTGGTTATTTCATCCCATGTTATCCGTTTCCCGAAATGGTTTAAGTATTATGACCAACAATATCGGTATTACATTTTTTCACATAACTAAACTCGGAAAAGCATGGAACGAACAACTGAAATAGTGTGGAAACCGAAATTTTGATACCGTATACAAATATTACCAGCAAACAGAACATTTTGATACCACTCTTCTGAGATGTTGATCTGTTCAATGATTCAGGACCTTGTTTTTTGTTCCATTCCGGTGCAGATTTTTATGTGC